>CALXMJ010000129.1 GCA_944389445.1 uncultured Victivallales bacterium
CCATGGACCTGAATCTGACACCGTTTGCATCGCAGGTGATGCCGAACACGCTCGGAAATCTGCTCGGAGATTCGAAGTTCCGGAAGGATGTCCGGTTCGCCGCGTATATCCGGACGTACATTTTTGAAGACGGACGGAAACGTCCGGTCGCCGCGGTCTGGTGCCATCTTCCGGCGCTGGACGAGGGCAGACAGGATGCGCCTGTCGCAGAAGCCGATTTCGGCACCTCTCTGGAATCGGTCATCGACCTCATGAACAACGAGCGCGCTTTCACGCCAGGCAAAGTGAAATTCGCGGTCACCTCCTTCCCGCTCTTCTTCCGCGGAAAGCCCGGAACGCTTGCACAGATGGTCAAGGCGTTTGAAAATGCGGCAATTCTCTCCGGAGAAGGGGTTTCGCCGCTGATCGTCACGGCCAATCCCGCATCCCCGGAGAAAGTGGTTCTGACGGTCAAAAATCTTCTTTCCACGCCGTTTGAAGGAACGATCGGCGCAACCGGAGTCAAAATTGCCGGAGCCGCGACGGAACGTATCTTCCTCGCCTTTCCGCGCGCTCTCGCCGCCGATCGGATCACGGAAGAAAAACTGCCCGTCCGGACCAGGGGGAAAAACGGCGGAAACATTGCGGTCGATCTCAGTTTCCGCGCTTCGCTCTGCAAACGGGTCCCGGATTCCGCAACGCTGGAACTGATCGACTGGAAAAACATTCCCGGCGTCCGCCTTGCCGACGCCAAAGGGAAACCGTCACTCACATCCGGGCTCTACCGCACGGCGTGGAATCGGAAAGGATTCTTCCTCCGCGTGGAAATCAAGGACAGGCACTTTTCGCACATTGAATTTCCGAAAACCGCAAATCGCTGGGCAAACGACGCGCTCCAAGTCTATTTCGACACCTACGCCGACGCCCGTTTTAAGCAGTCAATCGGCTACGATGAGAACGACTACGATTATATGATTCTTCCGGATGGCGCCGGAAAAACCTGTTCCGTCTATCGTCACCGGATGGTCGACTGGCAGCTCGGACTCGGCACCTCGCAGGAAAAGGCCGGAACTTTCGCAAGCGATATCCCGACCCGCTTCACAAGAACTTCCGACGGTTATGTTTATGAGATCTTCTTCCCCGCAAAACATATCCTGCCGATTCAGCTGAAAGAGGGATACGCCTTCGGCTTCGGCGTCTACGTTCCGAACGCGGACAATCCGCAGGAAAAGAGCTATAAACGCGTTCTTTCCGCCCTCACCAACGCGAAAGGAGAAACCGACTGCTACAACAAGCCTCATCTTTGGCCGGCCCTTCTGCTTTGGAAATAACTCCATGGCAGTCAACCAATAACAGAAACAGGAGAAAAACAATATGGAAAAAATGCTCTTATGTGCGGCAGCCCTCTGTGCCGCAGGACTCCTCTCCGCCGCCGAATTCCGCATCGACATCGGGGGAGAACGTTCCAAAGTGGAACTGGAAATCAAGGAATGCTCGGAAAAAATCCGCGCTTCCAGCGCCGGATGGCTGAACGAACGGAAAAACCAGCGACTCCTTTTTATCGGTGCCGCTTCCGATCAATGGGAAACAAAAAGCATCTCCTTTGTTCCGAAATCGAACGGGAATGTCAATCTCTGCCTGATGGGAACCATCAATAAACCCGGTGCGCCTCACCTTGCCTATGACAACATCAAAGTCAACGGAAAACTCGTGAAGAACGGCAGTTTTGAAGAGGGATCCGGAGACAAAATCGCAAACTGGAGCGGATGGGGAAAGGCTCAGCGCATTGCAGGCGGCGCCGCGGACGGCAATCAGTATGTCCTTGCGAATCACGTTGATGCGCTTGTTCAGTCAATCCCGGTCAAAGCCGGAGAAAAAGTCACCGTCACCTTCCAGGTTAAAAACGGAAAATGAATTCTGCGGGGAAAATGGATGTAATATCCGTTTTTCCCTGAAAAAGCAGGGAGAGAGAACAGCGGCATTTCCGGGAATCACTGTTTTCCGGAAATGCCGGATCTGCGCACTTCATGCCGAAATGCCGGATGGTTTTCCAGCCGGTCCTGAAGAATTACATCATCCGCATGGACAGGCGGCGTATAGAGATAACCGCAGTGTTCCGGAGTCAGGGGTTCATCCAGCGGAACCGGGGTGCGGGTTCCGTCGCCGGGACAGAGCAGAAGAAAGGGATCGGAGAGAAAGCCGGTTTTCCGGAGCAGGTCCAGCCCTTTTTCCTCCGGAAACGGCGGCATGGTTCCGTAACGCTGCTCATACGCGGTCAGCGCAGTCATGATCTGTGCAAGATTCGCCACACAGGTGGAACGTCTGGCCCGCTCCGTAACCTGTCCCATCGAAGGCATAAACGCTCCCATGACGGCAATATCCAGAAGAATCAGAATCAGCGAAATCCCGAAACGATTCGTCTCCTTGCCATGCGTCCGGACAAATCGGGAAAGCCACAAATAAAAGCAGGAGACAAAACAGAGAAGAGTCAGGGGAATCAGATACGGCATGATATCGTAATTCTGCGGAAGGCCCGCATTTTCAAGCACCGTTTCCGGAATGCAGGACCAGGCTGCAAACAGAATCATCATCGCTGTCTGAAAAAGCGCGGGAATCAGACAGGCGGAATGCTGGAATTTCATGAAAAAATCTCCTGTTTTCCGAATAGTATAGCGCGTGTTTTCCGGAAAACAATCCATTCGGATAAAATCTTTTCGGAGTCTGTTCCCGTTCAGAAGAGAAGCCGGAGTCTCAGAGTTTTCCCGTGTGCAGTTTCCGGATCATATCAATGTAGAGACTTGCGCTCCAGCCGTAGTCATGGAACGACTGGTGATACGGCTCCGATGGAGAATTCTTGCCTTTCCGCATCAGTTCCGGCGGATCGCACTCCCCGCGGTCATCGTAGAACTCGAAGAATGTTCCGTATTTCAAATAGAATTTTTCCTCTTCCCGGACCGTTTCTTCCAGCAGTTCCCGCGCCTCATCTCTGCAGCCGCAGCGCTCAAGTCCGAACGCAATCAGCCAGTTGATGTTGATCCAGACCGGGCCGCGCCACATATCCTTCTGATAAAACGCACTGCATTTTCTGCTGATCGAAGGAACCCGGAACGGCGTTGCAAATGTCTCCGGATCCTTCAGGTTGGCAACCAGCTTTCCCGTCTGCGCCCGCGACGGAGCCCCGCAGATCAGCGGCAGAAATCCGGAAGAAGCCGATATTCCCGTCAGTTTTCCCGAGGCAATATCGCGATCCATGTAAATGCGTTCCGCATCGTTCCAGAGCAATTCATTGATCTTCGCATTCAGTCTGATGTGATGCCTCCTCCATTTTTCCGCCTCTTCTTTCAGGGAGAGCCGTTCCGCGAATTCCGCCATGCACTCGCATTCGAGAGAAAGGAATGCGTTGAAATCAGGCGCATCCAGTTTTGTCGCAGAATCGAAGCGGGGAGAGTTGTCCATTCCGCTTTCGCCGCTGCGGCAGAGGGGATTTCCCTCTATCGCCCATTCCACAAGTCCCATGCCATCCGCATCGCGGTGCGTCATGATCCACTCCAGATATCGTTTCAGGCGGGGATAGGAACGGCGCAGGAAGGTTTCGTCCATCCGCTCTTCCGTCAGAAGGCGGATCCCGAACGCCAGAACCGGCGGCTGTGTGATGTCGGAATGCCAGACCGGTGAGGTCATATGCGGAATCAGTCCATCCTCAAGCTGGGATTCCAGAACAGCGGTCAAGGTTTCTTTCGCCAGCTCCGGATCGAAATGCCGCAGGCCGATCGCGTGAAAGACGGAATCCCAGAGCCACATTGCCCGGTGCGGCCAGCGGTCGGGCGTTGTCCAGCGGCACGGAATCGCACGACAGGGAGAACAGATCTGCCCCTTCAGCTGGGAGTATGCTTTCGCCAGTGTTTTCAGCGAGGACTCCTTCTCAATCCCGAAGTCGGGAAGTTTCGCAAAAAAATCAACACGACGCCTGAACTCCGCGGAAAGCTCCAGGTCAATCAGTCCGGGGCGAAAATATTCCTTCACTCCCAGCAGAGTCCGATTTCCTTTCCGGAGGATGGAAAAACAATCCGGCAGATCTTTGAATTCCGCCTTGCCTTCCAGAAGCAGATGGTGCGTGTCGGGCAGAAGGCCTGTCGAGCCGTTGATCCGGAAGCAGTCTGAGGAAAGGAAGCATGATTCCGGAATCCCGGGAGCAAAAATGATTTCCCCATTTTCCCCCGGCTGTTTGATCTGCATGGCGGCAGAGTCTTCCGTTCGGAGAATCAGTCCGTTTTCAAAATCCGTTTCCCCGTTGAGTCCGGAACAGGCAAGGAGCTGTCCTTTGCCCCAGCGGTCCAGAATATTTGTTGTTTTCATTCAGAAATCCTTTTCAAGCAACTTTACATTTTATAAATTATACTCCATTTCGACAGGAATGGCAACAGGATGAAAATGAAGAAATATCAGGAATCCTGACAAAGTTATAGGGAATCCTGACAGCGGTCGGAAACGGAGAAAATCTGTCGGGTCCATTTTCAGACCACGGATCGGAATCGGCATTATTTTCCTTCTTTTCCCGAATAATTCTTGCATTCCTCCGTTCTGCGGCATAAAGTATGAGAAAACAAAACCAATCAGGATCTCCGGCGGAGAGAAGAACTCGCACGATGAACGCTTCGGCAGGAAAAATCACAAATGTCCGATTCAAAAACAGGAACGGCTGCCGGCTGTACGGACAGAATGTCGGAGATTTTCCGAAACATCATTTTTCCTATCTGATTTCTCCGATCCCGCCGGAAAACTGGGCGCTTCAGGTGAGTTTTGCCGGACCCGATGAAACCGTATCCGGTTTTTGGCGTGCCCGGGAGAATTCCGATCTTTTTTCCCTTGAGCTTATCCAGAGCGGAACCTATGAATTCACTCAGAATGAAAAAAAGTATGATTGCGTTCCGGGAGATCTTTTTCTTGTTCAGCCGGGCGGGAATTCCTGCATGAGAACCACCAGCGGCTATTCCGTCAAGAAAACCGTTTCCATTGCGGGCACTTCGCTGACAGCAATCCTGAACTCACTGAATCTCGCGCAGGTGGATGTGATCCGGAATGTCCCGGACCGGATAGAAGGGATCTTCGATACGATTTTTCAACTGATGGAAAAAAGACCGGAGCATTATCTTCATGATCTTTCGGTTCAGGCGTTTCACCTGCTGCTGGAACTTTCCGAACGCTGCGAGTCGCAGGAATATCCGGAACTTCTCAACCGGATGCTTTCCTATCTGGAAGGGTGCTTCGGCTCTCCTATTACCATTGAACATCTCAGCCGCCGGTTCGGGGTCAGTTCAGGGACGGTTTTCCGTCTTTTCCGTGATCATCTCAAGACCTCGCCGATCGACTACATCATCCGGCTGCGGATGAGACATGCGCGCTGTCTGCTTCTGGAAGAGAAATATTCCATTAAAGACATCGCCGACCGCGTCGGCTACCGGAACCAGCTGTATTTTTCAGGCGAGTTCCACCGGATTTGCGGGATGTCTCCCCGGGAGTTCCGGAAAAAGCACATCAACTATTGAGATCCGCCTATTTCCGATCTGCCATGTTTCCGATTGGGAAAGCCGATTTCCCTTCATTGCCGTTTTTTCTGAAGATTTTATTTTTCATACTCATTTTTTTGCTTGAAATCCTTTCTTTTCAGGATATTTTTACTAAAAATTTTCAAAACAATTCGAAAGAGAGTTTCATTTATGGCGGAATGGTATTACAAAAAAAACGGCGTTTCGGTCGGTCCGTTCAATGAGGATGATCTGCTTCTTCTGATCCGCCAGGGCCGCGTGAACGGGAACTCCATTTTGCGGGACAGTTCCGAGTTCGTCTGGAAAACCGCATCCGATTTTCCGGAACTTGCACCTTATTTTCTGGAAACGGAAGAGGACTCCTCCGAGGTTGCAGCGGAAATCCTTTCGGTGGGCAATACGGATTTCAAGTTCTCCTGTCCGGTCTGTCATCAGAATTATACGGGGGCGATCGCGCTTTATGAAGGACAGAAAATCATCTGCCGCCATTGTTCCGCGGAAATCCGGATTCCGACCGGAATCACTTCGCCGGAAGCCGTTCCGGAAATTCTGCCGGAAGAGATTCCCGAAGGAGAAATTCTCTGTCCGCACTGCTGGAAAACGTTTCCGCGACAGTATATCATGTATATCAGTACGCATCCTTCCCTGATTGGCGATCCCGTCTGCGGCGAGCACGAGCAGACACGTTTTTTCCCGGTGGTATTCAACTCCATCGGGCAGCCTCTTGATTCCGAAGGGATGGTCTGTACCGATATGGCGTGCCCGCATTGCCATCTGCGTCTGCCGGCGAGTATTGTGGATCTGAATTCGCTCTATTTTTCCATTGTCGGAGCACCCGCCAGCGGGAAATCCTATTTTCTGACGGCATTCACCCATATTCTGCGGAAAATTCTGCCGGAATCGTTCGGCTGTTCTTTTATGGATATTGATCCGCAGATGAATTCCATGTTGAATTCGTATGAGGAAATGCTGTTCATGTCCGTTTCCAGGGACAGGTTTGTCGCATTGCCGAAGACTCAGCAGATCGGGGAAGGATTTTCCAACCAGATTTTCATGAACGGTATGGCGGTGGATCTTCCGAAACCATTCATTTTTGAGATGAAACCTCTGTTTTCCTCGGGAAAGGAAAAACACCTGAACGTGATTTTCTATGACAATGCGGGAGAACATTTTCAGCCGGGCAGCGATGTCGTCATGAATCCGGCAACTCAGCATCTGTCCCATTCCAACGGCATCATCTTCACTTTCGATCCCACTGCGGATGCCTCCATGCGCAGGGAGTGTGACCGGAACGATCCCCAGGTTGCGGAAGCCCTCAAAATCACAGACCAGAACGTCCTGCTCTGTGAAATGATCAGCCGTCTGCGCAGACATGCGAATCTCCGGACGGATGAACGCTATCCGGTTCCCTGTGTGGTGTGTGTCGCCAAACACGATGTCTGGAGTTCTCTTCTGGACAGGAATCTGCGTGAGCTGAATCCCGTCCGGACGAATCCCGACACTCTGGAAGGCACCCTTGATACCGATCTGATTCTGGATGTCTCCTTTGGCGTCCGGGAACTGCTTCTGAAGGCGAATCCGGCGATTGTCAATACAGCGGAATCCTTCTTTGAACATGTTGTATACATTCCGGTCAGCAATTTCGGAACTCTGGCGACGAAAAACGCCAATGGCGCCATCGGCATCATCCCGGAAAACATCCATCCGCTCTGGACGGAAGTTCCGTTCCTCTACCTGCTCTGCAAACTGGACCTGATTCAGAAAACAAAACCGTCTGCGTCCTCCCGTGTCCAGCCAATGCCAGGATGCAGAATCGTGGACAACATGCTCGTCTTCGAGCATCCGGAAACTCATCACCGGGTGATCCTTCCGCTGGAATATTGCGGGGCGTGTCTGACCATTGCGGGAAACCGCTATCGCCTCCCGGAAAACGAACAGGAAAAATTCGTAAAACGGAAAAACGGAAATGACAGTTTCTGGGATTGAGGAAATGTGCAGATGCTGGAGTTGATTCATACATCCGTTCCACAGGGGTTGAAGGAAAACAGTTCCGGATTCTGTTCCGTCGCCTGGACCGCGGGAATGCCGGTCAACCTGATTCCTCCGCTGGAGCAGCTGAGTGCCTACCGTGCACTCTATCCGTTCGGTGATTCCAGATACGAGCTGAATCCCGTCTCCATTGCCTACCAGCGCATCCGATACGGCGGCACAACTCTTTCCGTGCTGAGCCGAACCGCTTCCGCCGGGCTCGATTACTCCGGCAGAAGCAATAAGATCGCTCATCAGATCCTGTTTGAAAAGGATGAGATCGCGGCGCCGGATTTTTCCCCGGTCGCCCTTGCCCGGAACAGCCGGACATTCGTCACGGAATGGAATCGTCCGCCGGAGGAGCTTCCTCCCCGGCACATTGCGGCTCCGCGAGAACTTCTCCGTCCGGCGGCCAACTGGGGAAAGGCCGCTGGCAGTCCGGTTTGGGCGGGAATCGTCGCGGAACAATTCCTGAAGAATCCTTCCAAGGCTGTCTATGTGGAATACCCGGAGGGATTTTCCACAAGCGTGCTCCTTCTGCTCGTTGCGGAAATCACATCCCTTCTGACGAACGAACAGGAAACGGACTTCACGTTCAACACCTACTTCACTTCGCTGCCCAACGGAGGAGCCTGTTTCCTGCGGTTCTGTCCGAAAGGAACTCCCGCGCTCCGTTCCGCCGAACGGATCGCCTCCACCCCGGTCATCCGGTTAATGGAGAAAAATGCATTTTCTCCCGGGCGGGAAAACTCCTACTGGGGAATCTATGCCCGGACCGGAACACCTCCGGAACACCGTGCCTTCTCCTCGAAGGAACCCGATTCTCTCCTCGAACCGGATCTTCTCCCGGAAATAAAACCGTCTCTTCCGGAAACACCGGAATCCAGCACGGCAAAACACGATCCGCACCGGGACTATCTGCAGGCGGAAAATATCGTTCTGCGGACACGTCTTGAACAGAGCAGGCGCAGGCAGCAGCTGATTCTCGGCATTGCCATCCTGGCGGCGGTCGCCGCGGCTGCGATCGCAATCACGATTCTGCTGTTCACCCGTTCCGATTCTCCTCCGGAAATCCCGGATCCGGCTCAGCCGGGCATCGAACAGGTTTCAATGGAAAAAACACGGAACATCCCGGTCCCCCAGCCGGAGAAACAATCCGCGGAAACGGAAAAAACGGTTTCATCCGCCGCGCCGGAACAGAATCTCCCGCAAAAGAAAGAGGAACCCGAATCAATGCCGACGCCGGTCCAGCCGACTCAGTCGACTCAGCCGGTCCAGCCGGTCCGGAAAGAGACCGTGCGGAACAGAATTTCCACACCGTCATCAAAATCTCTCTTCCATCTTCTGGAGCAGATCGCGGCGAAAACAGGGGAGGAAGAGACCTTTTCCTTGGAATGTCTCCTGCCTCCGGAACTGGCAAATGCGGAGGATCTTACCGTTCGTTTGAATTCCATTGGAGGAAACACAGCAAAAAAAATTGTGAAGCATCTGCCGAAATACATTCGGAAAATTCCCGGAGGAGTCCGGATTCTTTCCACTGCCAACATTCCTAAAGACGGAATATACGACTATGTTCCCGTACCTGAAAATTTTCTGGAACTGACGGTCGGGAACCAGCGGCTTCACATTGCGAAAAAAGCTGGCGGCACCGGCACGAAAATCGACTTTCCCGTTCTTACGGATATCGCTTTTCTGATCTTCAAGGGTTCGACCGAGATTTCCGTACCGCTTGCCTTGACTCCGGAAATGGTCGGCGCCCTTCCGTTCGGTACGCTGGAAAAAGGTTCCTCGACCCGGTACGATTTTGTCTTTTCTTCCGATTCCAGGCAGCCGTATTACTTTATTTACCGGAAAAGCCAGGAGGAAGAGCGCTTTCTCTCTTTTCTTTCCTTCCGCTTTGCAAAACAGGATGCGCTGTTTCAGACGTTTGAGAACTGGAACGCCATTCAAAGGAACCGTACCCGCAATTCCCGTCCGGATTTCTCCAAAGCGGAAAATCTCCTGAAGCGCCTGAACGCACTGGTGAAAACCATTTCCGGTTTTGAAAAGAGATATTCTTCCTTTTACAGCGAGACCGATCCCGTCTGTTTCGGCGGAATCGGCAGCAGCCGGAATATGGAACAGGCCGAAGAACAGGTCAAGGCCTTCACCAGACGGAAAAAACAGTATGAGGAGTTCATGCGTCTGGAGGAGAGAAAACTCGAACGGAAAAAACAGAAAAAAGAGGTTGAACTGTTCGATGAAACCAGAAAGAAATTTGAAGAGCTGAAGGATTTCAGCACAGCCAACAAAGAACTTCTCCGGAATATCGTCGCCCGCAGTCAATACCAGCTCCAGAGACAGAAACAGGCGGATGCGGAAGCCAAATTACAGGAATTTCTCCTGAAACAAATCCAGAACCTGCCAATCCAGGACAAAGAAAAAATCAAGAAGGCAGTCAACAGCAAACAGCAGCTTGCCCTGTTCCGCGACGGACCGAACCGCAGCAGGGAACTGGAACAGTATTTCACCCGGACATGGGTCGTGCGAACCGTAAAACAGAGGCGGAAATGAGCAAAATTACAGAATTGATCTCCAAAATGTACGCATTTCTTGACAGTGCGGACCAGTCCAACACTCCGGAAATGCGAGAGGTTTCCTGCCGTTTCGCCGCGCTCTGCCGCGAGGTCAACGACGATCTGGAACATGCGGATGCATTCCTGAAAAAGGGTCTCACCATTGATGCGTTGAAATTCGACAAGGAGCGCCATCCTTCTCTGCTTTCCCGTGCGGCAGCCTTGAATATCAAGCGGTTCGAGGAATGGTGCATGGTCTGCCGCCTTTATGAAAACTGGGAATCCCCTCAGCCGATCAATCTGGATATCGTCCGCCGGATGCATGACGCTTACCGCAGTACGGGAATGCTGGCTCCCCTGCTGGAAAAATGGCGGGCAATCATGCGCGACGGATCCACCGGAGAAAAGCTGGAGATTCTCCGCGGCATCTGCAAGCTGGACCCCTCCAATAAAGCATGGACGGCCAATCTTGCAAAACTGGAACTGGTCCGGCTGGAAGAGTTATACGACGAAGCAAAAGAGGCAATCCTCCGCAAGGATTATGTCGGTCTGGAAAAGCTCTTTTTCGAACTATCCTCTCCGGAACTGAAAGCTGTTCCCAATGCCAAAGTCATGGAGAAAATAACCGCTGTTCTTCATGAATATCAGAAAAATCAGCTCGACGTGCGGACGCGGCGCCTGCTCAATGAAATCGCGGAAAGCTACAGCGAACAGAATTACGACTCCCTGGTGGACCTGTTCCGTCGCTGGGAGAAACTGGAAAGCGATCCCGAATTCGAACTGCCCGCCGGCGCCGCTGCTCAGCTTGAGGATACCCGCCGCTGGATGCGGCAGGTACATGAGGAACGCGAACGGCAGGAAGAGTTCAACCTGACCCTATCCTCCCTCATCGAACATCTGGATTCGGAAGCTCCCATCCATGAAATCGAAAACCTCTATGGAAATCTCCAGAGGCTGGATCTTCCTCTTCCCGGTTTCATTATGGAACGGGTCAGCGACGCGCGCGAAAAAGCCGAACTGAAAAGTGCGCGCATTCACCGTCGCCGTCTGGTGCTTGGAGTCCTCTCCATTATCGCGGTAATCGGTATAACAGGATACGTTATTTTCTGCATTCAGGAGGAGAAGGCATACAAGGACACCCGGCGTCAAATGGAAACCGCCCTGAACACAAAACAGTACAAAACCGTGCTGGAACAGTACAAACAGCTTTCCGTTTCCGGCTCGTCTCTGGCGGAACGTCCGGCACTCCTGAAGCTCCGTGACGAGGCGCAGAAACGAATGGACATGCTTTCTAAGCTGGCATCCGATTACGAAATGGCCTTGAAGGCGGCGGAGGTCTTTCTGACTCCCCGGAGCGTGGAGGATGAACGTCTCGCGCAGCAGATTCAGATTGCGGAAAGACTGAAACCTCAGTTTCCCGTTACGGCAAAGCAGTCGGCCGCGCTGGACCGGTTGAAAATCCGCCGGGATGAACTCCTTCAGAAGCTGGCTCGCGAACGGGAAGCCGGATTCCGGAAAGCAATGGAGAATCTGGATGCGCGTCTCAGCGGATTCCGGAAAAAACTGAGCCTGAGTGCCGATCTTGTCCAATGTTCCGGCGAGCTTGCGGAATACCGCCGGGAATTGGAACGAATCACCAGTCCGGAATCCGTCCGGGGAATGGATCCGCAATACAGAGAGCTGTTCCGGAAACGGATCGACTTTTCTTTGAAAACGCTGGAGACAACCCTGAAAACGCTGGAGGCGGAAAAGACATATCGCCGTCGCCTGGAAACCCCCTCCGGATTTCTTGACTACATGAACGCTCTCGAAAATCTGGAAAACCGCATTCCCTCCCTTTTCCCTCTATATGCGGATGCCGTTTCCATGACGATTCCATGGCGCAGATTCAGCGACGGAATCTTCAGCAGAAAAGAACTGAATAATCCAGCCGCCTTGAAAGCTGTTTATAAAACCGCGGCGGCGGAAATGGGAATCAATCCCAATTACAGCGATCTTTCCCGTTTTGTCCCGCCGGAGATTGAGGGCGCTTCGGAACAGAATCCCTGTCCCGCGCTGACGTCCGCAATTGAAGAGCTCAGTTCCACCATTCTCAGCAAGGAATACGATTTTTACGAGATTATCCTTGAAGACGGCAACGGCAAGCAGTATCATTTTTTCTGCGACCGGCTGCCCGAGTTCGAGGAGCCGCGGAAAAACAGCAAATACCCGCGTTCGATGACTCTCTCGGTTTCCATCCGCCCCGGCAGCACATCGCCGCTTAAGCTGGAAATCAGCGGCATGTACGGGAAAATCTTTTTACGGCGTACCGGAGAACTGAAGGAACTTCTGCTGCCCGATACCTTCGTAAAGCTCGTCAACTGCGATCTTTTGAGCCGGACTTTTCCCAAGGCACAGCATTTCATGTTCCTGAAAGATGCATGTCACGCTATCCGGAACGCCCGGACTCCGGCTCTGGCGGAGCAGGCCATCCTCTCCGCTCTCAAGAAGCTCCGCAAGGCAAAAAATATGAACGCATATATGCGCATGAATGCCGCAAAACGGCTGCTCGGCATGCTGAAGTTGACCTCGGGACTGAACAATACCGTTGTGGATGCCGCGCTGACAGCTCTGACTGCCGCAGATATCCCGGAATGGAGCTGGATGAATCCCCGAGAGGAGGTCGACCGTTCCGCGGAAGCCGCCGCGATGCGGAATGCCGTCGACAAACTTGACCCGGAAACCCTGGAGCGCTCCATCCGGTTCCACAGGGCGTTTTATGAAGCGGCTCTGTCCCGGATTCTGCATCCGGCGGCGATTGTCTCCCTCCAGGGCGGCGAACAGATTATTCCGTTCCGCGATGCGGCAGCTTCCGAAGAGCTCTGGAGCCTGGACCGGCTTCCCGGCGGAGATTTCATCATCCGGATTTTCGCGAAACAGGACCGTAAAACCGGAACATTCCGAAAACTGAAGTCCGCGGGAAAAGCATTTCATGGAATGGTCCTGTTCTCACCGGACGACCGGGAGGATACACGCGCTCTGCAGGAAAAACTGATCAAAACCTTTTCCGGTCCCGGTGAAACAATTTCGCCGGTGGACTATCCGATCCGCTGGCCTGCCAACTTTATGGATGAATCATGAACGTTTACTTTATAAAACTCAACGGTAAAATTTTCGGTCCTTTTTCCGGCCGAAAACTCCAAAGCATGAAAAATGCGGGTCTGATCCGGGAAGATACTCCCGTTTCGTCCGACCGCAGCAGATGGCAGCCCGCTGTGGATCTGCCCTGGCTGTATTCCATCGCGGACGCGCCTCCGGTCACTCTGGAGCCCGAAAGCGGAACGGAGAGGATTCCTCCCGGTGTTTTCCGCAGCGGTCCGGAAGGCTCTCTTCCGCCGCAGGACAAGTTGCCGGAGGTAACGGAGGTTTCCTCTCCGGACTGTATGGAGTTTTTCGCCCGGGAAATCTCTCTGATCTGGAATCCGGCATACCATGTGGCGGCAATCCGGGACCGTTTCGGCGAAAAGGGATGCCTGTGGGCTTCGGTGATCGCACTTCTGTTTTTTTTCCTGTCCACTTCGCTTTCGCTGAATCTGTTTCCGGCAATGAAACAACTGTCGCTTTCTCCATGGAAAACGGTGGGGCTTCCGCTGTTTCTGGTCTTGTTTCTTACTTTGTATACGACATTTGTCCGGCTTTTTTTCGGCAATGAAGGCGTTTCCCGGATCCGGGCTTCGGACTTCCTCACGGCGACCGCATCGCTGGTCTGCTGGGGAGTTCTCATTCCATTTGCCGGAGTGCTTTGCAGTTATTACTGGAAACCGGCAGGGACCGCATGGATGTCCTCGGGATATTTTGTTCTTCATCTGCTTTTTTTCTGCTGCGGGGCAATCGTTTCCACTCTCTGCTTTTACGAGAGCTGGACGGGATTCGGATTTGTGAAAAAAACAACGGCAGTCTACCTTCTTCCATTTGTTTTTTTCTTTTCCATTTTTTTAGTCATTGTTCATTTCTGAGGGAGATCATTGCATGGAAAACAACACAAAACTGAGTTGGGAACACCTGGATATCGAGTGTCGATGCGGATTTCGGAGCAAGAAATTCACCGCGGTAAATTTTGTCTTCACTTTTATCTTCGGGACTCTGCTGACGGTTCTCTTCTTTGCCGTGCTGTTCCCGTTCCGCGGTTCCAGCACCTACATCGACATGTTTTTTCACGGTGGAGTGGAAAACCGTTCCGTAATTCCTTATTTCACCATGCTCCTTGCATTCTGGGCTGTGGCGATCCTGCTTGTGAAACTTCAGAAACTAGGAGTTCAGAGAAGAGCGCTTGCGCTGAAAATTCTTCCGCGCAATCAGAACTTCGTTCTTTCTCCGGCAACCGCCAAGGAGATTCTCGACAACATCTACAAGGAGGTGCAGACACCGAAACGTTTCCTGATCCTGGACCGCATTGAACGGTCGCTTTCCAATCTGAAAAACATCGGCAATGTAAGCGATGTTTCCGAGGGGCTGAATGCGCAGGCATCCAATGATGAAAATTATCTTTCCTCCTCCTATACGGTTTTGAAAGGGTTTATCTGGGCGATTCCGGTTCTGGGGTTTATCGGGACCGTTCTCGGACTGGCATATGCCGTCGGCGGATTCGGAACCGTGGTCAGCAAAGGAGCGGATGTGGAAAAACTGAAACAATCTCTTGCAGGAGTCACCAGCGGACTGTCCATTGCATTTGAGACAACTCTGATTGCTCTTGTCGCCGCTCTCCTCGTCCAGCTCCTGATGACATTCGTTATGAGCAGGGAGGAGGATTTCCTCGACGAATGCAGGGATTACTGTCACAGGAATATTATCGCCAAACTGAAAACCGCTAAAATGATCGATCAGATCAGCGAGTGATTCCATGTCCGCCAAAGACGACTCCCCTCCTGTTTCTTTATTTTCCTTTCAGGACATTATCACCTCAATTACCGGAATCATGTTCCTCGTGGTGCTTCTGCTGGCATTGATTATTCTCGACAGCAGTATTCTGAACGCTCCCGGTGAAGAGACCGCTCCCCCTCCGGAACCCGCCCCGAATCTGGCAGAACTGAAAAAAAAAGTTACCGCTCTTGAGCAGCTTCTGAAGGATTCCCGGCTGGAGTTCCGGCACCTCTCCCTGCAAATGGAAAAGGCCATTCAGCTTCCTCTGGAAAAGCTGGAGGAGGATCTCGCTCTTGAACAGGAGAAAAACTCGAACCTGAAACGGAAGCTGCAGGAATCGGAACGGATCCGTCTTTCCCTCAAAAATGAAAATCTCCATCTGGAAAAAGAGTCGCTGCGCCTGACGGAAGAAAGCCGCAGACAGGACGGGCAAATCCAGCGGAAAAAAACGGAACTGGAAAAGAATCGTCAGAAGCTGGAAAAACTCCGGAAACAACTCGAAAAACAAAAAAAACTGATCTCCTACAGCATCGACAGCGACTTCCCGAAAAAACTGCTGATCGTGGAGTGCGGCCCGGCGGGCATCCGGGTCAAGAACACCGCAACCGGCGAGATCCACAATTTCATTGACGACTCCGATCTGACCTACGCATCCTCCATTGCAAAATTCCTGAAATGGGCAAAGACTCGCGACCGCCGGACCGAATATTTCAGCCTTGTCATTACGCCCGGCGCGTTCGGATACGCCGACAATCTCGATCAGGAACTCATTTCCGCCGGGTTCAGCAGAGGAAGAGAGATTCTGCCGTCGAACGACTCCAGAATCGTTGAGGAGGAACCATAATATGCCAAAGGCAAACGCCGGAGACAACAGCAGTCTGGAACTGCTTCTTGATACGATGTGCAATACGTTTGGCGCCGTCATGTTCATTGCCATCTCCCTGCTGGTTGTAATCTCCATGCTGGGAAAGGTGACCTCCTTTGCGGAACGTCAGGTGGATACCGAAGTCCTTCAGAACATGCGGGAACGGCTTGTCCAACTGGAAAATGAATATGCACAGTCCCGGAAAATGCTGGAGCTGCTCAAACCGTTCGCCGAACGACTGAAAAACGATCCCCGGCGTGAAATCCTGAACCGCTGCATGATCCTGAAAGAAGAAAACTCCCGGCTGGAAAACAGACTCAAAATCCTTCTCCTCCAGCAGGAAACCGAGGAAGCTCTCAAACGTGCCCTCCAGGAAAAAAAAGACAAACTGGAGCAGGAAGCCTCTCGGCAAAAAGAACTTTCCGAAACTCTGGAGGAGAAACTGAAACTGATGCGGAAATCCATCTCTTTCATCTCACAAGCGCTCTCAAACCAGAAACCGGAATCCTCGCTGGTCTTCCGGCATATGCAGCCCAGCAAGGACATTCCTTATTTCATTCTCCTGCGCCAGGGCCGCCTCTGGAGAATCGGACCCGACACCGGCCCCGAAGACAAAATCCTGATCCATCCGGACGTCTCCTGCACTAGAGTAAACAACTCCTACCACTGCAAACCGGCTGTCGCAGGAACCGTCGTTTTGAATGAGAAAACCGGAGAATTGACCCGAGAGGCCCTTGATCTGCTCCGCCGGATCCCTGCCGGACGCTTCCCCTCGTTTCAAGTCTATTCCGATTCCGCCCGCGAAATGTTCCTGATCCGCGAGGCTCTGAAAGAGAAGAACATCCCGCACTTCTTCTCCACGTATACGGACGACCGGACCCCGGGTTTTGTCCTCTTGACGGAAAGCAATGTAAACTATGAAACAAATTGAATTACCACGGAACACTTCCGTTCCGAACGGGAAAGGACACTCATGAATCCGAACAGCATTTACAATCCCGGCGATAAATTCAACCGGATCCGCCCATTCTGCATTCTCGCTCTGCTGATTCTGCTCTTTCTGCTCCTGCTTTTTCTTGCACCGTCGGATTCCGCGGGGAAAAGCAGTGTGAAAAAGAATCCTCCGCGCCACGAAACGGCGGGGAAGGGGTCCGGTTCCGGCAGCGGCGGAGGCAGCGGTAACGCCATCGGGAAAGGGGCCGGTACCTCCGCTTCGCAGAATGCCGCGAAAGGCAGGGCTTCCGACAGTGCGGAGAAAGGGGCAGGCAGCAATGCGGAAAAGGGGAATGTGGAAAATAATCCACGGCCGACTTCTCCTCAGCAGTCCGCATCCGGGACCGTCTCTTCCGCCGGCGAGGGCAGGACAGAGAAAGACAAAAAAGAGATTCCCGCGCCTGCTCTTCCTGTCAAACAGTGGAAATCAACCGGGAAACCGACTCGTTCTGAAGCGGAAATCTGGTATTACGCCAAACTCCACATACGGAACATCGCCAAAGACAAACGGGACGTTTTTGAATTTCCCGAATACGGGGCGCCCGATACCGGCATGAAAAAAAATTCCGGGAACCTCTACACTGTCTTTGGCTTCTTCAAGCTGAAAACGCATGACGGCAAAGAAAAAATGTACCGATTCTCCCTGAAAATCGACCTGGCCAGCTACCTCTGCCACGATCTGGAAATCAAAGACCTGTAGCGGAGTTTTCACATCCGGACCCGGTAAACTCCCCGGTTTTCCTTCGCGAGCCGGCGGAGAAGATTGGATTCTCTGCCGATGGCTATGCAGTTGATTTGGATCTTCCGTTTGGAATTCCAGGCGTTGACCATCCGCAGGACATCCGCTTCCGTACAGTCCGTCGGTTCGCCGTCGGTCAGGAAAAAAATGGTATTGATTTCATTTTCATCCGTCAGGCCGAAAACGGCGTTCCAGGCGGCTCCCATGGAAGTCCCCCCGTTGGCGGTCAGTTTCTCGATGTGCCTGAGTGCTGTTTCAACGTGAAGAATGCTGTTGAACGGATAAAGCGACTTTTCCGGTGGAAAATATTTGACGCTGCTTTCATATTCCACAAGAAAGAAGGAGCCGCGCGCAGTCTCCTCTCCGGACTTCTGCGGACGCAGTGTAAGCATGGAGATCAGCTCTTTCTTCATCGCCTCTATCCGGGAGAGTCCTTCCGGGGTCTGGGTGCCCATCGAACCGGAAAGGTCAATGATGAAGATGATCTTTTCATTTTTATTGACCGGAATTCCATAAAAAGAGCTTTTTCCTCCGCCGGAGCTTGTCTTCCCGACATCATAGGAAAGCGGCGTTTCCTGTTTTTTCCGGGGAATGGAAAAGGTGTCCACTCCGAAAACACAGACACACCCGAAAATCAGCAGCAGAAGCGATAACCCGGTTCTCACAACTCTCCTCCCGTTGTTGAAAGTTCAATTCATTCTCTTCCCGTTGCCTTCCATGGGAAAAACCGATCTGTTCCCGCTTTATGACGGCCCGCCTCTTCAGAACCGGACGGTAGGGAGATAATATAAAACCGTTTTTCCGGAATTCCAGTTCAGGAAGAGAGTCCCGCCTGCTGTCTGAACTGGCGGATGCTCTGAAGCGAGACCGACAATATCAGAAGAAAAAGGCATCCGTAGAATGCCGGAGTAAACTCCTGATGCTCCCGGAAAATCAGCATTGCCAGAAGAATGCTGTATACCGGTTCGAGATTATAGCTTAAATTCACCGTAAACGCAGAAATCATGCGCAGCGCCCGGATCTGAAACCAGTAAAGACCGACGGTGCAAAACAATGCAAATGCAATCAGTTCAGCCGTTTCCGGCAGATTCGGCAGAAAGCGCGGCGACGGAAACAGAAACAGATAAATTGGCAGCAGCAATGAAAAGGCCAGAAAACCCCCGCACATTTCGTAATGCAGAATTTTCCACGCGGAATGGCGTTTCCCCAGAAATCTGGAAGCGATCGTATACAGCGAAGCCAGCAGAGTCGAAACAATCCCCAGCAGAATGCCCGTCCGGAAACGGAGATCAACCGAGAATACCAGCAGAATTCCCGCAATCGCCAGCAGACTGAACAGCAGTTCCATCCATTGGAACTTCCGTTTCAGCAGAAGCGGCTCCAGAATCGCGGAGAAGAAACCGATCATCGCAAAACAGGCGACGCCGATGGAAACGTTCGCCATTTTGATGCTGCCGAAAAAAAAGATCCAGTGCAGGGCAAGCAGCAGTCCGGCAGCGGAAATTTCGAGTCGGTCACGCCATGAAACCTCCTCCCTTCCGCGCAGAAACAGACTCCCCGAAATCAGAATGACTGCCGTGAACAGCAATCGCCACCACGTCATAACCCCGCTCGGCAGTTCAATCAGTTTTCCGAGAATTCCTGTAAACCCGGCAAATAAAATGGAGAGATGAAGACAGCAATAGGCTTTCGCCATCTCTCCGGAATGCACTTTCCGATCCATACTCCGCCTCTTTTCCGGTCAAATCGAAATATAGCCGGGGAAGTCAATTTTACAAGAGTGCGTAAATCTGCCGAAAGTCGCTTGACTCTTCCGCTCTTCCGCTCTATTGTTTGGATATTCAGGGATTTCAGAACATGGACGACTTCATTTCCTATCAGACCTACTCAAAATTTCCGCTTCTGTATGAAAATTCCGTTTCGGAAGCGGCGGAAACACGGATCAGCATTCTTCGTTTTTCCATCGTGAATGTCAATGACTGCTACAATTACGCGCCGCATCGGCACACAGGGCCGGAACTGATGTTTTCCGTCCGGGGAAGTTATGACTGCACGCTCAACGACCGCGAGTTTTCCGTTCCGACGGGTCATGGAATTTTCATTCAGCCGGGAGATATTCACTGCGACCACTGCGGAGCGGAAAGCCGGTTTGTCGCTCTTGTCTTCCGCGTGCTGGATCCGATCGGGAATCCCTGTTCCGATTTTTTCCGTCCGGGCTCCTCCATGGAAAAGCGATTGTTCTGTTTCGACCGCTCTCCGGAGATCAGGGAGGTCTTTGATCTGGCGGTCCGCAGGCGTTCCGGCGGAGATGCCTTCCTCCGGCAGACGGCGGCTTCGCTGGCAACCGCCCTGATCTGGAACATATTCTCCCTGTTGAAGGATCAGCTTTCGGATGCCATGGTCGGAGCGTTGAACGACAACTATTTCCGGAGCCGGATTCTCGATCTTTTCTTTGCGCATATTGACAGGCCTCTTTCCGTGCAGGAAGCCGCGGAAGCCCTCGGAATGAGCCGGCGAAGCCTGGAATATAAATTCAAGGCTCTGTTCGGAAAACCGCCTTCCAAAGTGTTCACGGCATGGAAGATCAGGCAGGCGATCCGTCTGCTTCAAGCGGGAATGTCCTCAAAATCCGTCGCACAGGAGCTCGGTTTTGCCAATCAGTTCCACTTCTCCCGGGTCTTTCGGGAACAGACCGGAACGAATGCCTCCGCCTTTTGCGCAAAGAGATAAATCTTTGCGTTCCCGGATATTCCATTTTCCTGGATTCCGCTGTATACTATCTCCATGAAAAACCATCGGGAGATTTTATCATGGAACCGTTCAAATTCATCCACAACCGCGTTCTCCGGCTCTACTCGGGCGGAAGCGGAATCGACCGCCTCTGCGGAGAAGCGGAACCCCAAGACACCCGATTTCCGGAGGACTGGATCGCCTCCTGCATCGAAGGCAACGGGCGCGCGTACCACTCGCCGGGACACGGCATCAGCAGGATTGTGTATCGGGGAGAGATTCATTCTTTTCCGGAGTTCCTGCGGGAACATGCGCTTGCGGTTCTCGGTCCGGAACATTGGAAGCGGTTCGGTCCGGAACCGGCCGTCCTGACTAAACTTCTTGATTCGGCGGAACGTCTTCCGCTTCAGGTGCATCCGACCCGCGCCGATGCGGAACGGCTTTTCCATGTCCATTACGGGAAAACGGAGGCGTGGATCGTTCTTGCCACCCGGAAAATCAACGGGGAGGAGCCCTATCTGCTGGTCGGTTTCAACGAAACGTTTGACCGGGAGACCTTTTACCGTGAATCCGTGGAAGGCGAATATAAAACGGGACTCTCCATGCTCCACAGACTCAATGTGAAGCCGGGGGATGTTGTCATCATCCGCGGCGGACTCCCCCATGCCATCGGTCCCGGGGTCACGATGGTCGAAGTCATGGAGCCGAGCGATCTGGTCATCGTGCCGGAGATCAACTGCTGCGGCGTCATGCTGGATGAGGAAAAACGGTTCAACGGCCTCGGAATCGAAAAGGGAATGTCCCTCTTCGACTTCCAGCCCCGCACGAAACAGGAGCTTCTGGAATATGTTTCTCCGAAGCCGGAAACGCTGGAACAGAATGAAAACGGAATCTTGAGCACTCTGATCCCGCGTTCCGCCTGCGGCTATTTCGAAGCGCAGAAACTGACATTCCGCGAAAAATGGAACCTTGATCTTTCCCGGCGACTCTTCCGGATCGGAATTCTGACGGAAGGCTCCGTCCGGATCAATGCTCTGGAAATCAAACGGGGAGAGAGTTTTATGATTCCATACGACTCTCCGGAAATCACAATCACAGGGAATGGGACGATCATATTCGTCCTTCCGCCTGAAGAGGAGAACAGACATGCTTGAATCCGGAACCATGACTCTTGGAGTCAACTACTGGGCATCGCACGCGGCAACGGAAATGTGGTCAAGATGGGATGCGGACGCGGTCGATCGCGATTTCCAAGCCCTTGCGGAGTACGGGACGAGTCTGGTCCGAGTGTTTCCGCTCTGGCCGGACTTCCAGCCGATCACTCTTCTGAAAGACGCCGGACATCCCGGCGGAAGGCCTCACGAAATGCGGATGATTGAAAACGGTTTTGAAATCCCTCTGCCCGATACGCCCGCCGGACGGTGCGGCGTCAGCGAGCTTATGATGCGGAGATTTGAGACCCTTGCGGATCTGGCGGAAAAACACGGTTTGAAGCTGATCGTCGCCATTATGACCGGCCACATGACATTCCGGCAGTTCGTTCCGCACGCGCTGGATGGACGGGATATCTTCCGCGATCCGATCGCACTCAAATGGGAAGCGCGTTTTCTGGCATATTTTGTTTCGCGGATGAAACGGCATCCTGCGATATTCGCCTGGGAATCGGGCAACGAGTCCAATCTGATGTCGCATGCTCATATCCCGGAGGAGGCGTGGGTGTGGATCAAATACATTCATGGAATTATCCGGGAGAACGACCGCAGCCGTCCGGTGATCGGCGTCAGCGGGCTGACCGTAACGCCGGAAAACGGCCGCAGCTGGCTCATCGCCGACCAGGCGGAGCTTTCCGACTATCTGACCGTCCATCCCTATCCGATGTGGGGAAAGGCGGGAACGGAGGAGTTCAATGAGATTCGGAATCTGTTTTTCACCACGGCGGAATCGCGTCTGGTGGAGGAGGTCGGCGGCAAGCCCTGCTTTGTGGAGGAGACGGGAACCTGGCGGCCGATCTCCGCCGATCTGGACGGCATGGGCGCCGCGGTCCGCGGAATGCTCTGGAACCTCTGGGCGAACGACTGCCGCGGATTCCTCTGGTGGTGCGCCTTCGATCAGGATTCGTTCGACATCGCGCCATACGACTGGGTTCAGCCGGGACTCGAACACGGAATCTTCACCGCGGACCGCAAAGCGCATCCCGCGGCGGAGAGCATGAGACTCTTCCGGGAGTTTCTGGATGCTCTCCCGTTCCGGAAACTGCCGCGTAGCAAACCGGATGCGGTCTGTCTGCTGGAGGATTCGGAAATAGCCAATGCCGTCTGCATTCTGGCGCATCAGGCGGGTCTCCGGCTCGAGTTTCAGGCTCCCGCCGATCCGTTGAAAGAGGCATCTGTTTACTTCCTGCCTTCCGCAAAAGGACGCGCCGGACTTTCCACGCGCCGCTGGGAGGCTCTGCTGGAGAAGGTTCGGAACGGTGCGACCCTCTATCTTGCACTGGACGATACGTTCCTGACCCATCTTGCGGAGGTTTGCGGAGGTGTTCTGACCAGTCGTTTCGAAAGCAACGATCAGATGGAGTATCGCTTCCCCGATTTCCGTCTCACTCTGCCACGAAAAGTCTGTTCGCGTATGAAGAGCCTCGGCGCGAAAATCCTTGCGGAGGATTCCGATGGCAATCCCGTCCTGTTTGAGCACTCCTATGGGAAAGGCAGAGTTTATACGCTCGCCTTTCCGCTGGAACGCATTGTGCTGAACACTCTGCACGGATTCGATACGGACGCATGGAAAATTTATGCGTTGATTCTCCCGAAACAGCACCCGGTTGTCTCCGCGAATCCGAAACTGATCGTGACGGAACATCCTTTCAACGAACAGACAACCGCCTGTATCCTGGTCAACTGTTCCATGAAAACCATGGATGAGAAGCTGACGATCGGTTCCGGCTGGGCGATTGAATCGCTCCACAGCGACCGCTCTGATGTCCGCCTGGCAGGGAATGCGATTCACATGCCGGCGAACAGCGGAGCGCTGCTGATGCTGAAAAGGATCTGAGTCCTTTTTACTGAAGGATCAGATTCCGGATTTCCAGTTCACACCCCTCCGACTCTTTGCGCAGGGCCTGAAACAGGATCTCTCCGCGCAGATGGCAGTTCGGACGATATGTGTTCTTTCTGCTTCTCAGAAGGAAGCGGTACTGACGGAATGTTTTTCCTGCCGGCAGGGTGAAGCGGATCTGTTCCGCATGTTTCCAGTCGGCGCAAGGAATGACGATCTTGAGTTCCAGCTCCTTGGAGGAACTCGCCTCGAACGAGAGAGTATGGAACTCCTCGGGCGCGGCGCCCTTCCGGAAGAAACAGATGAAACCGGGTTCCGGAGAGGATCCCTTCTTTTCAAAGCGGGGAAAACGGTAGAGAATCCGTTTGTCGTCGGACTGGAGTTTCCCCTTGTCCGGCAAAGGATAGGAACCGATCGGTGAAACCCTCGTATTCTTTCCCGGAATCCGGACCGGGGAAGCGGAGCACTCCTCGCCGGTGATGGCAAGGAGAATCGGAACCGATTCCTTTGTCGGCAGATAGTTGATGTTCTCCTTATGATAGGCGCGTGCGGAGAGAAAGTCGATGGAGGCGATTTTCTTCTCCGGATACGGATTCACCCATTCGGCGACAAATGTTGTTCCGGAACGGTTGGAGCTGCCGCCCGGAATTCCGAGTCTGGCTTTCGGCAGTCCCCAGACGAACCACCAGTCGGCGACATTCTGCTGTCCGGCCATGGGATAGTCGATTCTGGATCCGTCTGCATAGCGGATCCGGTAATATGCGCAGATTCCGTTATTGCCCCATGCCGAGGTATGCAGGAAAAAGAGTCGTGAGAAGTTCCCCTCCGCGCGGATTCCCCGGACCGCCTCCGGAAAGTACGGACGCGCCGAGCCGCAGAGCACAATGCAGGATTTCCCGTTGTTCTTCTCCGGATCAATGACTCGGAACGGGACTCCGGCGGCGGTAACCATCCCTGTCCGGACGGAGCGGAAATCGTTTTCGCCCTGATCGGTCCATCCGCCTTTCCGGTCGCCGTCCTTCTCATCCCGGAACGAGGTTGTGACATAAGGAGCAAGATCAATTACGCGGCATCTGTTTTTTACTGTTTTATAACCATCGTTCCGATTCATGGAAAATGGATGCGCCGGAGTGCGGAACTCCCGGCTTTCCAGCACATAGCGGAGCAGATTGACAAAATAGGATGCGGCGGAACTGTCGTAATCGTGGAGTCCGGCGGCGTTCAGCTGGGAAGCGAGGATCCGTCCTTTTCCGAGCGAGGCTTCCGACACCGCGCTTCTCAGATCCCTTGATCCGAGTCCCGAGACTCCTTTCGCCGCGATCGTGTTCGAATTGAAATGCTGTATCGAATGGGTCAGCAGGAAACCATTTTCTTTCTCATTGTTCCATGTGTCGAAATTGCGCTGATCGAGCCCGGCAAAGAGCGGATGATCCGGCGCGACCAGATCCACAAAGCTCATCCTGCCGACGATCAGGCCGGTTCCGTCGGGAAAGCGGGTGTTCAGATTTCTCTGTTCCAGAATCAGCAGAACGCCCCCCGCCTTGAGAAACCGTTCCATCCTGTTGGTCATGCTCAAATCCAGCACCTCTCCCGGAGAGAGTTCCGCCGGAACAATCAGGACTTCACCGCCTTTGAGAGCGTCAACGGAAGAGACCGTCTCCGCTTTAACCCCGTGACGCTCCAGAAGGGCACGGGCCGCGGCAAGATTCCCCGCATGTTTCGTATCCAGCAGAAACGCCTTGCGCACCGCCCGGATTTTCCGATCCCGGATGGAACGGTCCGCCAGATAGATGTTGTAATAGTTTCTCGCCTGTTCCACACCCGAGGCATCGCGCAGAATCAGCCGGAGCTGACGGTGCCCGTTGATTCCGCCGGGCAGATTCAGACGAACCTTCTGCTCGGATTTGGAGAAAGAGTCCGCTTTCGGAATCCGGTATGAACCAATGGGTGCGGTCCGTCCCTCCAGATCCGCCAGCTGAACTTCCAGCGTCAGATTCGAGACCGGACGGCTGGAAACATTGACAAGCGCCAGAGTCCATTCTGAAGATTCCCCGCCGAAGAGATTTCCCGGGAAAAGCCCGGTTCTTCCGACCAGAACCGGAAAAATTTTCTGTGACATCTGCGTAATAAAATCCATCTCCGGATCGGGATTCCACGGGGCATATCCGTTCATGCGCCCGTCGAGCAGAATCGTACTGAAGATCCGCGGCATGAATTTGCGCATGCCGTATGCGCCGCCGCGTTCTGGATCCAGAGCCGCCGCAAGCCCGATGGAACCGCTGAATCCGATCCCGCGCGGACTGCCCCAGCTGGAAGCGGAAAGCCTGTCCGCATATTTTCCATACGCGGCACGATCCCCCGGACGGAATGTTTTATCCGCCTGAATTCCCCACGAAAAGCCGATGTACTCCCATCCGACCCATGGAATCGGAAGCTCCCTCCGCCCCCGCGCATAGATATCCAGCAGCTTGCGGTGATATGTATCCAGTTCACCGCGCATGGTTGTCCATTGTCCGGCCAGTCCGGTATAGCTGTGCGTATCCACCAGATCGGTATCGAGTCGTTTTTCCCCGTAGCTGAACACGGTCGCCGATCCGGAATAGGCGCTGACGGGGCGTCCGGAACGGTCTGTTCTCCGGACCAGCCGGACCAGTTCGCCGAAACGCTCCGCAATCGCCGGATCCTGAATATGCGACACCTCGTTCCCCATGCTCCAGAGCACAACGGACGGATGATTGTATGAATTCTCCACGAATTCCGTCACTTCCCTCGCCATGAATGACTTCCATTTGTCATGGTTCAGCTGAGACGTAAATGCCCAGCCCCATTCGGAGGCGATCATGACACCGCATTCATCCGCGAGTTCCAGAACGCGGTCGCGGATCGGCATGTGCGCCGTCCGGAGAATAAAGTATCCCCGGTTCAGAAAACCGAGCAGGAACTTTTCCGCAAGCCGATCCATCTTCTCCGTCCATGCGGCATTTTCAAAATGGTGAGAGGACAGATTGGCGGCAAACAGAAAAAGCGGTTCTCCGTTGAACTCAAATCGGCGGTTGCGGATTCGGAAATCCCGGAAACCGAAGCGGAAAGATTCCGCATCAGCTGTTTTCCCCTCTTTTTTCAGCGTGAGGGTCGTAAAATAGAGATACGGTTTGCCAATCCGCCACGGAACCGGATTTACCAGAGAAACTTCCATGCTTCCGGTATTCCTTCCGGGGGAGAGGGAGAGCTCTTTTTCCGCTTCGCCGATCTTCTTCCCCGCCGACTGCCTCATGGCGGAAGTGACGATGTTCCCGAGCCGGACCGATGTCTCTTTCCCCGTTTGATTCTCAATGGTGTAATCGACACGGATTTTCCGGTTTTTCCAATCGGGCGTTACAAGCGCTTTCCCGATCCGCAGTTCCGGTTCCAGGGAAAGAGTCACCTCTCCCGTGATTCCTCCGGCAATCAGTCCCATCCACCACTGTGAACCATAGGTATGATACGCGGGCCCCGTGCCGAAACGCGGGCCGTTGTCGGTTAAAACGCGCAGAGCAAGCACGTTGCGTCCCGGCTGTGCCGCCTCTGTTGCATCCAGTTCAAAGGAGGTATACTGCCCGTGGTGAGCACCGATTTTTTTCCCGTTCAGCCAGATTTCCGCCTCATAGGCGACACGCTCGAAGCGGAGAAGCAGACGACTGTTTTTCAGTTCGTCCGCGGAAAGCGGAAACTCCTTCCTGTACCATGCCCGTGCATACGGTTTTTTCGCGCTCTGAACTTTGAATTGATTGAAAAAATTCCCCGGAACTTCGATGGGAGAAAATGCGGAATCGTCGAAATCGCTTGCCACGACCCGCAACTCCTCCGCCGTCGGAGCGGGAATCGGTTCAGAGAATGTCCGGACTCCCGAGATTTTCCAGCTTCCGTTCAGGGAACGTACTCTCCGGAAGTCCGCTGGACGCAGGGAGCCGATTCGTACCTCCGAAGGCGGAATCACCTCCGCTCTGCGGATCTGTTTCGGAGCAGGAACAAACGGCTTGAATTCTCCGGACGCCGGAACAACATCCGCTGCTGCCTGCCATCCGAGGAGAAGCAAAATCAGCGACATCTGATATTTTGAACTCATTTGCGTTTTCCTTCCCTGCTTATTTGACCAGAATATCCTGCGAATAGGCGAGTCCGGTGGCATTCCAGACAGAATTGGTATATCCTGTATTCATGAAAGGTTGTGATTTCGTGTAGAAAAGATTCGCACCTTCATATCCGAACGCCAGAGCCCGGTATCCGACGACATGTCCATCGGAGAAAAGCGCGTTGGCACTTCTTTCGCCTGCGTGCCAGGGATAAACGGATGAGACCGTATCCGACGTAGACGCCCAGCCGTTCATATAAATATGCGGATAGGAACCGTATGCCCCGTTCTTGTTGAGAATCCGCGAATCCGCGAACAGAAGATAATGCGACGGTTTCTTCACCGCGCCCAGCCGCCGCGGACTGGACTGCCCGAATACAGCATTGAACCCATAGGAGTTCCACTGAAGACAATCATTGGACACATTCAAGCTCTTCTTTTTATATTCGTTTCGCATGTAAGTGGACATAGTGACAGAAGGACAGATCATTACATCCCAGGAAATCCATTTGTTGACCAGAAAATATCCGACATTGTATCTGGTATGCTTGATGATTGCCTTGTCAGAACTCGAACCGCCCGAACCGATCAGCATCGGAGGCAGATAACGGCTCATCGTTTCATCGGTATAGAATACAACCGCTTTCCCGTAGGTGCTCAGATTGTTGACACAGGAGATGTTCCTTGCCGCATCCCTTGCTTTCGTCAGAGCCGGAAGCAGAAGCCCTGCCAAAATTGCAATAATTGCAACTACGACAAGAAGCTCTATCAGTGTAAAATTTTTCCTCATTGTTTTTCTCCTTCAGACTTGTTTTATGGTTATGGAAAGAGAGCTCTGGCGCGGATCGGAAGAGCTGTTCAGACGCGCCGCCATTTGCTCTGCCATGCGCAAACCCAGTTCCCGGAACGGAAACACCAGAAGAATTCCGTGGAACTTATCTCCGTGAACCGCGTGAGATTCGGCGATCAGGCGGATCCGGGAAGCGTTCCCCTGTCGGTCAAGGATATTCCGGACAGTTGCCAGATGTTCCCCATGGACATAAAGTGCATCCGGAGAGGATTTCTTCAGTTCCGCCTCCACCTCTCCAAAAACTCCCGGCTGATCCCAGAAAAAGCATTTGCAGTCCAGCGGGACCCCTGCCTTCCGGTACTCCTCGCGAATCCCGTCGAGAAGTTCTCTTGTCATCGCGTTGTCGAAAAGGAAAAAGAGAGAACGGCGATTTTCCCGCAGCAGAATACGTCCGATTTCAAGACCGGCGGAATAGAGATCGAAGCGGCAGCTGTCGATTCCGGTCTCTGCATTTCTTCCTCCGGAAGCGAGCTGAGCCGTCACCGGAATACCTTTCGCCTCCAGAGCGCGGATCATGGGAAAACGGTTCGTATTCACATCAAACCAGACAAGTCCTCCCAGATATATGTTCTCCAGCTCCTCCTTCAGATCCTCTTTGTTCACGCCGAACAGATTCAGCGGACGAATATTGATTCCCTGTTCCGTCAGCGCCATTCCGCAGGTCGCCAGAACCGACCAGACCTGATGAGGATAATAGAAGTATTTTCCGTCTCCGGCGAGCAGTCCGACCAGAGGCGGCATTTTTCCGCACGAAGGTATGAAATTCAAGTGCCGCGTAAATGTCCCGATTCCGCGGCGCCCCTCCAGATAATGCTCCGCCACAAGCGCTTTGAGTTCCAGCGTAACCGTACTCCGCGCCACGCCGAACATCTTCGCCAGCTCATTCGAGGAAGGAATCATCACCGACTCCTCCGGGTGCCGGTAAATCAGATTCATGATGTAATGACGAATCTTCAGTCCTTCCTTCTGCGGAGTTTTTTTACATTCTTTTTTCATGGAACTTCTTCAAATTATTGTTTTTTCGGACATTTATCGGACATCTAGGAAAATTATACCATACTTTTGGAAAAAAGTCAAGAGGGGGAAAGAAAATTTTTCAGAATGAACAAAAAAATTCTCCTTCTGCCGTCAGAAAAACATTCCGCAAAGTCTTTCCGCTGGTATTGCGAAATGTGATTTTATTCATGATTCAAATTATTTTTTATCATTTTTTTTCTTCCCCCTGTTGAAAATCTGGAAAAGAGACGCTATCATACCGGAGAATCCGATTTATTCAACCGACCGGAAGGAGAATCAGTCATGTCAAACAGTCCAGTTCTGCCGACCAAAGAACAGGCGGAATGGCTTCGTTCAGAGATCGGAGTCATCATTCATCTTGATCTTCAGGTTTTTGAAAACACCTACAACTTCCGCGATCAGTGGGGATATACTCCCAGTCCGGAGATTTTCCGTCCGACGGAACTGGATACCGATCAATGGATCTCCACTGCGGCAGAGGCCGGGGCAAAATATGCGATTCTTGTGGCGAAACACTGCAGCGGATTCTCTCTCTGGCCCACGAAAGCTCACTCGTACAGCGTTGCAAGTTCCCCGTGGCGAGACGGAAAAGGCGACATCGTGGCGGATTTCATAGCCTCCTGCCGGAAATACGGACTCAAACCGGGCATCTATTGCAGCGCCTCCGCCAATGCGTATTTGAGAGTGGACAATCCGGGAACGGTTGTCGGGGGCTCCGCCGAGGACAACCGGAAATACAATGAAATTGTCATTCAGCAGCTCACGGAACTCTGGAGCAATTACGGTCCTCTGTTTGAACTCTGGTTCGACGGCGGCGTCCTTCCTGTGGAAAAGGGAGGGCCTCCGGTTGCAGAACTCCAGAGAAAACTTCAGCCGAATGCCCTTGTTCTCGGAGGACCTCTAGGCTGTCCGAACCGCATCCGCAACTCAGGCGCGGAAGATGGCACCGCCGTGCTCCCCGCATGGGGAACGGTCGACTCCGTCAACCCGACCCGTTCAGGCAATCCGGACGGTGACGAATACATGCCTATTGAATGCGATCTGGCAAACCGCAACTCGGTCCGCTCCTTCCAGGGAGGATGGTTCTGGCATGAAGGGCAGGACGATGCTGTGCATCCTGCAGCAACGCTCGTGGACCGTTACTATAAATCCGTCGGCAGGAATTCCAATTTCCTGATCGGCATGGTCATCGACAACCGCGGCCTCGTGCCCGAAACGGACCGGACGGTCTTCCGGGAATTCGGGAGCGTCATCCGCCGCATCCATCAGCTTCCCCGCGATACGGTATCCGGAACAGGCGACGTTCTCGAACTCAATCTCAAGCAGAATCATGAAGTTTCCGAAATTCTTCTGCGGGAAGACTTTACACAGGGGGAACGAGTCCGGAAATACCGGATCGAATCCTTCAGCGGATCACACTGGGAACTGGTTCTGGAGGGCGAAGGGATCGGACACAAACGTCTTTTGAATTTCCCGAAACGCCGCGCAGAAAAACTGCGGCTGACCATTCTTCACTCCGAGGGAACGCCGCTGATCGAGGAGTTTTCCGCCTATCTCCGCGCTCCTATTATTGAGCCTCCGGAGATCCGGCGCGATAAAGAGGGCGTCATCACACTTTCCGTTCAGGCGGAATCGGAAGTCCGCTACACTCTTGACGGGACTCTTCCGACTCTCGATTCCCCGCTTTACACCGGACCATTCAAAGTCGAACGGCCCGGATTCATCCGGGCGGTCACAATTCCGCTCGCAGGATTCGATCCGGCTTTCCCGGAATTGAAAACAAATCCGGTCGCGGAGCTTCATTTCGGCATTGCCGATACCGACTGGGAAGTCCTTTCCGCCGACAGCGAATACGATGAGCAGAATCGCAAAGAAAACATTCTCCTCAACAACATCTATCCGTGGATCAGCGGGAAAACGACCGATCTGCCTCATGAATTCATCGTTGACATGAAGCGGCCTTACGATGTCCGCGGATTCATCTACACGCCTGCGTGGCAGCCCGGACACATCCTCAAATATGAGTTCTACGTCGGTGACACACCCGACAATGTCAACACCTTTCTTGGCAGCGGTTCTTTCGGCGACATCCTGAACATGCCGGTTCAGCAGGTGGTCCGCTTTGCCCAAAGCACCAGGGCCAGATACTATCGTTTCCGGGCAACGGCAAATGCCAGCGGACGCCGTTATACATCCGTCTTCCGCATGGAGATCATCACCGATTGAGAAATGCCCGAAGGGCAGGAGCCGAAGGCTCGGTGCAGGTCCGTGACCTGCTTCGGTCCAGCTGAACAAGCTGGGCGCCCAACGGGCGAAATCCCACGATTATTTTTTATAAGGAGATTTCGTGCTCCGCACGACCAGCGGCTCGCCGCTGGACCGCGACAAGGACACTGTCCTTGACCCGAGAAAAATGCTTGCGCATTTTTCCGTATATTTTAGTTTTATTTTTCCGGAGACTCCATCATTCCGCCCCGTCGCGCAACGATGTAGTTGCAGATATTGTCGCCAGTGACGTTGCATGCCGTTTCGAACATGTCCAGCAGCGGATTGATTCCGATCGCAAGCGCCACCACCATTGCCACCTGCGCATCCGGCAAACCAAGATTCGTCAGGACCAGAAAGAGGAGGAATATACTCCCGCCCGGAATCCCTCCCGCGCCGATGGATGCCAGCACAACGGAAAAAATCAGGAATAAGATCTGAAAGATCCCGAAGGGAAGCCCGAACATATTCACCGCAAGAACCGCAAAGACCGGCAGATGAATGCAGGCGCCGTCCATATTGACCGTCGCCCCCAGCGGCAGCGCGAAACCGGAAAGCTCCGGACGAATGCGCAGTTCCGCGGCGGTCCGGAGAGAAATCGGAAGAGTCGCCGCACTGGAACGCGTCAGAAACGCCGTAATGATCGGTTCCTTGAGCTTGTTCAGCAGACGATACGGATTCTCCCGGCAAAGAAGCAGCACCAGGAGAGGATAAATCAGAAAGATCATCATCAGCACTCCAAGCACCACACACCCCGCAATCTGAAGATAAGGTCCGAACAGTTCCGGTCCGTACAAGGTGAAATTGACCGTGGTCAATGCAAACACCCCCACAGGGAAATATTCCATGACCCAGTCGATGATCTGATAGGAAACATGAAGCGCTGCATCCAGAATTTCCAGCAGTTTTTCCACCGCTCCGGACATCTGCTGTTTTGCTTCGTGCTTCTCAATCACAGTTCTGGCGGCGAGTCCGAACAGAATGGAAAAGACGATGATCGGCAGGAACTTTCCCTCGGCCAGCGCCTGAAACGGATTCATGAAAAGATCATTCAGAAACTGGAGAAAGGAGGGTCCGCCCGCAGCCCCCGCCTTCATATTCCCCGCCTGAGAAAGAAGCGATCCTGAAAGAGCATTCCCGTTTTCCATTGCCGGATCCATCAGATAGGCAAGTCCCGTTCCGAACGCCGCCGCAAAAACCGAGGTCAGGAAATACCAGACCACCACCATCAATCCCAGTTTCCCGAACTGTTTCAGCGGCAGACTCGCCGCCCCTGTGACAAGGGAAAAGAAAATGATCGGAATCACCACCATTTTCAGCATGGCAATCAAGACGGTTCCAAACGGAGCAAGAATCCCTGTCACGCACTCGGCGACCCCCTCTCCATATACCGCCGTCAGACGCGAACAGAGAATCCCCGCCGCGATGCCAAGTATGAATGCCGTCACAATCCGGTAAATCAGCGGCACGGCAAAATAACCCGATATCATTTTTTTCCACATAAGTCATCCATCCCGTTTTTATTTCTGCTGCAATCGGATTAATATACCGTTTCCGGGAAATGATTGCAACAGATTTTGCGGATTCTTTTTCCTTTCGGATCGGAATCCGCAGAACTCCCGGAACTCTCAGCGGACACAGCGGACCAGATGAAAATGGATTGCCGCGCACCAGACTCCCGCCAGAATGATCCAGAGGATCACACCGTGAATCACTGGAGTAAGACCGAGTTCCTTCAGTTTCTCCCGGCTCAGATTCGCTCCGATCAGGAACAGAGTGACGATCATCAGATATTTGGAAATCTCTTTCAGAACGTGTCCGGCATCGGTCGTTGCGGGAATCCACGTCACCAGCGCGGCCGCCGCGAGGAATCCGGGAATGAACCAGGGAATCCGAATCCGGATCTTCCGTTTTTCTCCCTCCGCGGGCACTGCGGCAAAGCAGGAAAGAAACAGAGTCACCGGCACAATCCATAATGCCCGCGCCAGCTTCACGGTTGTACCCACCTCCAGCGCCGTGGAACCATACTGCATGGATGCTCCCACCACCGAACTTGTGTCGTGAATTCCCAGCGCGGACCAGTAGCCGAACTGCACTTCATCCATTCCGAGCGCACGGCCGATCGCCGGGAACACCAGCAACGCCACCGCGTTCAGCGTAAAAACCGTAGCGGACGCAATCGCGACATCATGCGCCTTCGCCTTCAGGACCGGTGCCGCGGCGGCAATCGCGCTTCCTCCGCAGATCGAAGTCCCCACACTGATCAGATACATCGTATCCTTTGCCAGCCCCATCCGTTTGCCGAGAAAAATTCCGAGCCCGATGCCTGCGCCAATTCCAAGAAAGGTGTAGGCCATTCCATTGGCGCCCGCATGCAAAACATCAATCAGATTCATTCCGAATCCCATTCCGACAATCGACGCTCCCAGAAGCGTCGAGGTCAGCCGTCCTGTAATCTCCGCAAACGGATTCCCCCAGACCACGGCATACACCACTCCGGCAATCACCGCAACTCCCGGGGCATAATCACGCGCCGGAGAATACAGCCACGGCAGAAGAAAAAACGCCGCGGCAATCATCAGAAACGTTCCTTTGTGAATTCCATCTTTCCAATTCATAAAACTCATCTCCTTCCTGCTTGTTTGAGTCTTCCTTGCGGAATGGGGATGTACTATACCCCGCTAAAACAAAATTAAAAATTATTTATGATTATAGATTGATAAATAAAAATTATCATATAAAGTATCTCTGTTTTGAATTTCAGGAACGGCAGCGGGCAATGATCGACAAAAAACTGAAAATATTCCAGATGGCGGCGACCCTGAACAATTTCACGGAAGCCGCCACCGTACTGGGGATGACCCAGCCGAATGTCACCCGGCAGATTTTTCTTCTGGAGCAGGAGCTGGGAACGCCGCTCTTTGAGCGCGACGGACGCAGAGTTTCTCTTACTCCTGCCGGGAAAGCCCTGCTGAAAGAAACGGAACGGCTTCTGGCAGATGCGGACCATCTGCGGAAAACGGTCCGCTGCGCCGCGGAAGGAATCCGCCACTACCGGATCGGAGGAACCCTGACCGCCGGAGGATTTCTTCTGCCGGACTGCATCGCCGCGTACATGAAATCGCATCCGGACTGCAATCTGGAACTTCGTGTGGGGAACACTCGTGAGATTGAAGA
>CALXMJ010000130.1 GCA_944389445.1 uncultured Victivallales bacterium
GGAGGAATCTTCATCCGTCCTCTGCTGACCTCCGGATTCCGCGTGCCGGAATACTATACGAGCCGGATTGTCCGGATGCTGGTTCTCGTTACAACCGTAACCGGGGGCGTGACATATCTGCTTCATCAATCCGGTTTCGACTGGAAGGTGTTCGGTATTTCGATGCTGGTGGCGGTCGGCGGCATTTTCGGTTTTCCGCTTGGAGCGAAAATGCACCGGATTGTGTACGATGCCGGATACGCCCAGCATATTCACAAGAGCTTCGCCGCCATCGCTGTGACGATTCCCGTCAACACGCTGCTGAACATGTACGGCTTTCCCGTGCTGAGCCGCTTTCTCATGCTGGCGATTGCCGTTGTCCTGACGGCATATCTGGCGTTTTTTACATGGTATGCGGGGAAGCATCCCTGCCGATGAAAAGGAGAGCGCAGAAAAACGTCCGCTGCAGCGCTCTCTGATGCGAACCTCAATGCTTTTCGATGCCGATGGTAAGCTGGTGATTGATGCCGGTCTGCTGCGTCGTTTCGGATTCCGGGTATCCGTGGAGGAGCCCGCATTCCGAACCGCCGCGGCGTTTCAGTATATTCCTGATCTGCTGGAACGGGAATAAATTCTGCTTTCCGCTTTTATTTCAGCTTCCAGGAAAAGTATTCCCGGATCTGCGGTTCGCTGCCGCTGATGAACGGGCTGGATGGAATATTGCGGGCGTGCATTCCCGCCATCAGAGCGTTTCGTTCTCCCAGCAGATTCGGGTGCCCGTTGTCTTTGTTGAAATCCCACCAGATTGCCGTGGGACCCTGGCTGTACTGGTTTTCCGTGCCGCCGCCGCTGGAGATGCGGTCTGTGATGAGGACGGTATCGCCGCCTCTGTCCTTGTTTCGTCCGTAGGTTCCGCGGATCCGGTCAAGACGGAACGCCTGTTCCGGATAGACCGGGGTGTCGCTCATGGTCAGGATATTTCCATCGGTATTGGCATCGCCGGAATTGAAGACATAACTCATCTTGGTCTTTTTCCCGCCGGCTGCCGGAAGTGGGTCCAGCGGACAGGAGAGGTATTTCACGGAGAGTTGAAAACGGTTCTCATGTCCTCCGTTTCCGCCCATGCCCTGAACGACGAATTCCTCCCAGGTTGCACAGCCGCTGGTGACGGTCGGCTGCTTGCGGGGCGGAAAGTATTCCCCGTTTTCGTACTGTACAATCGCAATGCCGATCTGTTTGAGATTGCTGAGACATGCCAGAGATCTCGCTTTCGTGCGTGCCTTGTTCAGCGCCGGCATCAGAAGTCCGGCAAGGATCGCGATCACGGCAATTACAACGAGGAGCTCTATCAGTGTGAAACTCTGTTTCTTTTTCATGTTTTATATCCTTTTTTTTATGTGGAGGACCCGTCGCGGAGCTCCACGTTTGTTTTATTTGTTTGCAGCCGGCTGTTCTTTTATGTCCGGACTTTGATCCTGATTTTGCGTTCGCTCCCTGAGAGAAGGATGCGTCCGCTCCCGGGAGGATCAGCGGGAGAAGAAAACGATCGGATAGTGAATGGGGGCAACCTCATCCCCCGCTCCCGGCGCGATGCGAATCCAGCCTTCGCGGCCGTCGCGTTCCGTATCGGCGTCGTTGATCAGCAGGTTGAACCGGAATCCTCCTTTCAGCAGTTTATCGGTTAAATCAAATTCCCTGCGCGGGATCTGGAATTGATAGAAAGTCAAGCCGTTTTTCCGTTCCGCGAGGAATTTCATTGCGGAAACGGCGCGCTTAGCGGAACAGCCGGACGGGGTGTTCCAGATCCATTTTTCCGCTTTACCCGCGCTGTTGAGCGCTCCGCCCGCGACCCAGACTCCCCGTCCCGGAAGTTCCAGAAAGAGCTGAATCGAGTCTCCTTGCCAGAGCTGTTTGCCGCTGCCCAGCGGGAAATGGATGTCATCCCGTACGATGGCTGTTACCAGAAATGCCTTTTCATTGAGTCCGCAGCGGACCTCGGCGGAGAGATCCGCCGGCCCCTGCCAGATGGAGCGGCCGGGGACTTTGTCATACAGCGAGACCACCTGTCCGCGATGATTCAGGAGAAAATCCGGCTGTTTCCCGTTCCTTTTCCCGGAGAGTCGTTTTGCCGGATAGATCGGCAGTCCAAGTTCGGCGGCGGATCCGTCGGAGGTTTCCGCCCGGAAAGCGAGGCGGTAAGGACGGAATCCGTTTTCTTCCGTTTTTCCCGTCTGAAGCGGGAATTCCGCCGCGACGGTTTTCCCGGGGGCCGCTCTCAGAAGACGTTCGTTTTGCCCGGAAATCCGGAACGGTTCCGGTGCATTCAGGGTCAGTTTCATTGTAAGCTCGGTGTCAAAGGGATTGTTCAGTTCGGCGCGGACCCGGATGCTTCGGCCCTCCGCGGCAAGACCTTCCGCTTCCGTGCGGAGAACCGGGACAAAGGAGAGCGTGGAGGCGTTGTGAAGCAGAATCGTTTCCGGGATTCTGCCGCTCTGATGGAGAAAACGTCCATTCCGGAGAGTGAGTGGACGGCGGTTGCCCATGAGATCGGCGATCTCCAGCGATGTCCCGTCCGTGACTCCGGCAAACAGCATTCCGGAGAAGGAGGCTTCGACCGGTTCCCTCCATGCTGCTGCCGCAAGTTCCCGTTTGTCCTGTTCGCGAAAAAGATAGAGATATTCCCCGGGTGCTGGTTTGAGCTCCCTCAGGAATTCCATGTTCCTGTAGATCCGGACGAGAGCGGCGTAGGCGGGATAGACGGCTTTCGGATAGAAGTCGTTGGTCATCATGCCGTAATTATGTTCGGCATCGGTGACGCTGAAGCCGTCATTGCGGAGATCGTACCAGGTATATCCCACCGCGCCCCGTGCCCGGGAATGAATCAGCTTTTTGAAAAGGGTTTCCGCCTGTGCGCAATCCTGACCGCCGAGGGAGTGCATGGCGGTCTCGTTGGCGTACCAGGGGATGCGGTCCGTGCCGGTCTGCCTGCGCATGGGAAGGAAGACATCGTCGATGATTTTTTTGAAATAGCGGAAATCCCCGTGCTGATGGAACGCATGAAGATCAAACGTACCCTTTCCGCGTTCGAGGAAGGTTTTCTGATATTGAATCTGAGCATCGTTTCCGAGTCCGGCGAATCCGCCGTTCATGACGATGGCCGAGGACGAAGCCTCCCGCGCCGCACGGTACGACGCCTCCTGAAGACGGAGATAATCCTCCACGCCGAAGTTGGCAAAATGAGTCAGATCAGGTTCGTTCCAGACCTCCCAGTAACGGATTTCCTTTCGGTATCTTGCGACGGTCCTGCGGACATATTCGCTCCACGCATTGAGCTCCGGCATGGAGCGTCCGTTGTTCATGGGATCGGGTCTGCCGCTGCGGAGTTTTGCATCGGGAGCCTTGCCCCATCCGGCGCAGAGGCCGAAACCGCCCTGAAGTTCGATGCCGTACTTGCCGTAGAGGGCGACGAGCTCATCGAACATTTCATAGTTCCAGACGTCTTTTTTCGGCTGGATCTCTCCCCAGCCCACGGAGTTGCGGATGATCTTGGCTCCGCTCAGAGCGGCGGAGAGCGCTTCCAGTTCCCGGTCGCGCCGGCACCAGCGTTCCGAGTGGGTACAGATTCCGTAGAGGAAATTCCGTTTGTCGGCGGTGTCGATTTTCGGGGTCGGTCCGGCGGGAATCATGCGTGCGAACGTGCGTTCGCCCCGGTACGATTCGGCGGATCCGCTTTCCCGGAAGGTGTAACGAAGCGTGAAGATGCCGTCGCGTGGATAGGTGTCGACCGGCAGAAAAATGGATTTCGTTTCTCGTGGAGCGAATTCCAGTTTCCGGGTGAATGATCCGACTTTGCCGAAGAAATCGGCAATTTCAAACTCGGATTCCAGATGAAGCGGCTGTTTTGACCGGTTTTCCAGACGCAGCTCGGCTTTTCTCTCTTTCCCGGGAAGAATCAGATGCAGAGGATGCCCCGTTTCCACAGTCACGCTTACCGCGGCTTCGGGAGCTTTCCGTTCCCAGACTTCCAGCGACTGGAGACGGAGGACGCATCGGTCGGAGAGCGTGCGGAAACGCAGAAGCGAGAACTTCAGGGGAGGGGTGAGATGACGGATGTCCCAGCGGATGCTTCCGCTCTTGCCGGAAAGACGCTGGGGAGGCAGATGCGTCTGTTTACCCTTTCCGTCGAAAAGCGTGAGATATGCTTCCGCTTCGCCCGATTCCAGAGCGCAGTTCAGTTGAATCGCATCCGGTCCGGAAATGGGACGCAGAGAGAACATCCGCTCGTTGAGATAGATGTTTCCCCGTCCCGGCGCGCTGATTTGTTTCTCCTTCATGCGCGTGACGCCCCAGGAGTTCCAGCGTTCGGCATAGCTGTCGAAGTTCCAGCGATGGGTCAGGGCGGAGAGCGTCGGACGCTTTTCCGGAATGCGGCAGGCCATCTTCCCGAACCAGACCGGACCGGATGAACCCGGAGCGTA
>CALXMJ010000131.1 GCA_944389445.1 uncultured Victivallales bacterium
CCTTTTCACGGTCGGATGCAGTGAACTGTGCCAGTCCGCTGAAGTTCTGAAGCGCGGAATACGCTCCGACCAGAAACGGACCCTCGCCGCCGCGCGGATTCGGAAAACAGTGGTTCCATTCCGTGACCGTGAACGGTTTTCCGCAGAGCCGGACCCGGAACATCGTGTTGATGGCGCCCCCCGCCGGAATTGATGATCCCGGATAGACCATGTACGGCGGCTGCCATGGCCGTTTGCCGAGAAAGACGGGATGTCCCCAGTAATAATGGGAGTCCACATAGTCGTAGAGCCGGCGGGAGAGCGCAAGGGAGGCGGAATCGCGGAAATTCTGATCGCAGAACGGAATCCGGACTCCTTCCGCGCGCAGTCTGCGGAACGTTTCCAGGTATGCTTCCTCCGCAATTTTCCGGAGCCACTGTGCCACCAGCGCATTCCGGTTCCGCTTTGTGATTTTCCATTTCCGCTGTTCGGCGAATGTCTGGAATTTGCGCTCCGCCTGATCGCGAAGTTCTTTCGGGGCACGCTGGTATTGTATGATCAGGCTTCCCTCGTTGATGAAATTGAGAAAGGCTAGAGCCGGATCGTTTTTCCATTCGATTCCCGTGTAGGGATTCCGATGGTTCAGCAAATGGGATATGAGGTCATCCAGAAGCCGTTTCCGGAATTCCGGCTGGAAATAGAACGCCCACTTCGGAGCTTTCACGTCGCGGAACCTCCGCGCGGTGAAAAGATCAATGCTCAGATAGATGCCTCTTTGTCTGGCTCCGGCAAGAAGATAATCCATCCGTTCCAACATGGTCTTGTTCAGGGAGGAATCCGGATGGAACAGGAGCCAGTCAAAGTGATGAAGCCGCAGCAGATTGCATCCCTGCGCCGCCAGCATGTCAAGCAGAGTGTCCAGATGCGGATTGGACAGCTTGATCGCACCGGAACAAAGGTTCGTGCCCCAGAAACGTACTCTTTTTCCCGGTTGTTTTTCAAATTCAAAATTCTCGCCGCTGACCTTGACAAAGCCATACTTGCCTGCCGGTTTCTCAAGCAGGAACGAGCAGTCCAGCACAGAGTTTTTTTCCGTTTTCCGGGAATCGGCAAGCGGCATCCAGCGGGCGTCTCTGCGAATAGTGATCGGAGCGAACGCCTCCTTTTTCCGCATCTCCGCGCTGGTGATGGTTGCGGCGGGGACCATCCAGACTTCTCCGGCGGAACGCAGAATCAGTTTGCGCAGACTCCGGTCCTCTCTCAACGGGATTTTTGTGACATACAGACCAATATTGCTGGAGGTGTTGACGTTGCGCCAGCCGACATACCCGTTTTTCAGATCTTTGGCATTCCAGAAGTCGCCGGTATCACTTCCGCATTTCAATTCGGTCTTGGCGATGGTTCCGTCGGCATATTCCACTTCGGCGATTCCGCAGACGCCCCCCTTTGCCGGAGCCCATGCCACTCCGTTCAGAAGATAGAGATACTTTCCTTTTGTTCCCGGCGGGAGAGTGATCTCCGCCCGTTCCTGAAAACCGGGTCGGTTCTTTCCCCGGAACGCCAGCGTGGATTTTCCCTTGTTTCCGGATGGATCGACGATTGCAAAACGGATCCCTGCAAATTCCCGGATGCCGGGTTTCATGGAACTCAAGTCATTGTCCGGTCCCTGATCGGTCCAGCCGCCTTTGCCGTCATTGGGAACGGGATCCGAGAATCCCATGGTCATTTGCTTTTTCAGATCAAGCAGGTGGGTCGTAAACGGAAGATAGCGGAGTCTGCAGGAGAATTCCGCTTTCCGGAGAGCGGAATCAGAGGAGCGGGGAAATTCCAGCCGGAAAGAGGGGAACTCTTTTCCCTCAGGATACCGGATCACCAGAGACGCATCGGCAGAGAGCTCCAGAATGCCGTTGCCAAGCGTAATTCGAAATGGCCGGTTTGGGGTAAGACGGTAGGTGTTCTGAGTCCTGGCGCTGTTCCATTTGATTGGAGTTTCTCCAATACGGCAGGACGTCAAAGGAAAATCTTTTGCCGGAAATTTCGCTCCGAAAGCGAGACTCTGCGTGGGAATCCCTGTTTCGGAGAGCAGACGATACCGAATGATCCACTCGTTTTCAGAAATGCGCCGGATGGTTTCCGAAAGCTGGAATTCTCCGTTGATGACTTGAAAAGTTCCGTCTCTTCTTTCGCCCGCTTTTGTGGAAGTTGCGCCTTCTCCGGCAAATACCACCGATCCCGGCGAATAGGACTGGCTGGTACATCTCCATTTGGCATCCCAGTGAAGAAGACCGAAAGAAAGATTTTCCACACGGATGAGATTTTCCGGCGTGCGCACAATTTCCGCAAAGAGAAGGGAAGAACAGAAAAGCCCGAGAAGAAAAATTTGTTTTTTCATGATGATACCTGAGTCTCTGATTTATTTTGCATTGCTCCAGAAATATCCGTCGGAGGCGGTGCAGTCGAGCGGGATGGTGGATGCTTTCCGGAAACTGACGTGCCCGTCCGCCCACCAGATGTTGATCCCCGTATTGCTGCCGTGACGATATGGGAGACGCCCGCTGTTTTCCGCACCCCTGGTCATTTCATTCAAGCTTGAAGCTGCCGGATATGGATATGTTCCCGGATCATGACGGTTGAGATCCAGTATCCCGCACCGTTCGGTCGGACGCTTGATAAAGGAGATTTTTACTTTTTCCCCCTCTTCGGAGCTCAGAAACGGAATTTGCTGCGGACGCCATGTGTAATTTCCTCCGTAATGCCAGAAGTCATTGGCAACATTGAACGCCTGCGGCTGCGCGGGGCAGCAGAAGACTTTGTATGGCTTGTAGATCGGCCAGGTCCCGGATTGATTGTAGCAGCCGTCCTGAATTTTTTTCCGAGGGTCCACATAGGCAACCAGAGTATCGAGCCATTTGGCCTTGTTTGCATTGTTCTTTTTATCTTTCGGAGTATAATCGTCATTGTCTGAGATGTAGAACTGCATGAACGATCCCAGCATTTTTAAATTGGAAGAGCAGCTGATGTCATTTGCTTTCTGCCGGGCGCTTCCCAGAGCCGGCAGCAGAAGAGAGGCAAGAATTGCGATAATCGCAATTACGACGAGAAGTTCTATCAAAGTGAAAACTTTTGTTCCTGGTGCCATGCGGCTCTGAGAGTGATTCATATTCTTCTCCTGTTTTATTGTTATAATTGCTGTTTGACGGTTGATTTGCGTTCAATGAGGCTCATGGGTATTGTGCGGTTCTGCGGCGGTTCCTGTGCGGGGTGTTCGATCCACTTCAGAAGAAGGGAACATGCTTCCCGGACCAATGCCAGATTGTCGAATGAAGCCGATGTCAGGGGAAGTCCCGGAGTATACAGAAATTCCATATTTTCAAGTCCGGCAACGCCGATGTCTTCTGGAACGCGGAATCCCATTTCCCCCAGCACCTGAACCACTTCAACCGCAAGTTTGTCGTTTGGAACGAAAAAGGAATCCGGAGGATGCGGCTCAGACATGATTTCCCGGAGTTTTCTCCGTGTTTCCGGTTTCCGGATGTCCCATTCCAGCGGACACCGAATGGGGAATCCTCTCTCTTTCAGGACATCGCGGTATGCCTGAACTCTGGGGACAAAACTTCCCTGATTGAATTCTTCCGAATCAATTGTAACACACCTGATGTCGCAATAACCACAGCGGAGCATATGCCGCATCACATCGCAGCTTCCCTGGTAGAAATCCGGAATGACGCTCGGAAAGCCGTAGGGATTGCCGAGACTCGAAATAAAGACGCATGGAATCCTTCTTGCAATCAGTTCCTCAATCTGCGGCGTTCGAAGCGTGATCAGTGTCCCAGCCAGATTATCCAGCTCATCCGGAGAAAAGGATTCATCTTCCTGAAGGGCAAGATCCATGTACCCGGCTTCGCGAATCATCCGCTGGAAGCAGGTGTAGCGGAGCGAGTCATGCAAATTGAGTTGTGTGGTCCCGGACTTGTCGAAAATATAGGCCAGCAGTTTCTTCTTCAGCCGTTTCTGCACATCGCGGGCGACGAACGTTCCGCTCCCTTTGAAGGTTTCCAGACACCCCGACTGTTTCAAAGACTGGACCGCCCGGAACGCAATGACATAACTGCATCCGAATTCTCCGCACATTTCCCGGATAGAGGGCAGTTTCTCTCCAGGGATATATTGTCCCGTTTTCAAACGGTGCAAAAGTTCTTCTTCCACCTGTCTGACCAGCATTCTCTGTTGCTCCGGTTGTCTTCAAAGTATATTTGCGTTATATCACTTTTTCTAGATTATACCATATTTTTTGTAAAAAGTCAACCCCCGAACGATGAAAACATAAATTTTTTCTGCAAGTTTCCATTATGCGATTTTGTGCTTTTGCGTGGAACTTGCAAGAGGGAGAGAGAAATTTCGTGAAGCAGAGATAAAAAAAACCCCGTCCGGGAGAAGCCGGACCGGAGTTGAAAAATTGAGTCCCCTTGCAAAAAAGTGTTATTTCATCGTTTTCAAATTTTTTTCAGAGATGATTTCCGGAGCTTTTTTACCGGGAACGACCCACGCGAACGAGAGATTGTCGCCGCCGGCGCCTTCAAACATAACAGCTTCCACATAGTATTTTTTTCCTTTTTCCAGCTTGACCGGAGCTGATTTCTGAGAAGGAGACTTGGTGAACTGTTTCGGATTGGTCCAGGCGGAAGTTCTGGCGATGGCTTTGGCCTTTGCCGGAGTTTCGTCGGTGCTGAGGAAAAGGGTTGCGGAATCATCGCCGGCAACATAGAAGACATAGTCTCCGCTCACATCAGGAACGATGAATCCATACATGCGCTGTACATAGTCGTTTGCCCAGTTAGCATTCTTTTCCGGTTTTGTCCAGGATTTTGCCTCGGAGGTTTTCTGCACGTCGGAACCCGTCGGGGCGACTTTTTTCGCAACGAGGGATTTCGCGTTTCTGTCGCCCTTGTGCTGGGCGGAGGTCCAATAATCACGGTTGAGTCCGGGCTGGTCGGGGGCAGCGAACAGGGCTGCGCATCCGAGCATGGCGGTAACGATCAGAATCTTTTTCATTTCTGCTCTCCTTGTCATGAAATGGTTGGTGCATGGGGACTGATAAAATATATAATCCATATCGGATCAAAAGTCAATCCTTATTGTTGACAAATTTCTGTTTTTCAGAGATTTTCGTGCTTCCGTTCTGGAAAAAATGTATTTCAGCTGTATAGTTCTGCTTTAGCAGATGTGTTGGAAGAAATGCTAAAATACGGAGGTTCAGCCCATGCAGTTTGATAAACCCGGGAGAATTTTCGAGGCGGACGCCATTGAATCTTCTCTGAAAAAAATCGGGGACCGGATCCTCGACGAATTCAAGGACCGTTCACAGGAACTTCTGCTTCTGGGGATTCAGCGCCGGGGAGTCCCGTTCGCCCGCCGTCTCAGCGGATATATTCAGGAGAAAAGCGGTTTTGAGATTCCCGTGGGCACACTGGACATCACCATGTACCGCGACGACATCGGAATGCGGAAGGTTCTTCCGGTCATCCATGAAACCTGCATTCCCGACATCAATGGAAAAATCCTGATCCTGTGCGACGATGTTCTGCAGGCGGGCCGCACGATCCGTGCCGCTCTGGATGCGATTACGGATTTCGGCCGTCCTGCCATCATCCGTCTGGCGGTTCTTTTCGACCGCGGCAGCCATGAGTTCCCGATCGCGGCGGATTATGTCGGGGAATCCGTGCAAATCCCGGACGGATTCAAAATTTCTGTGCACTGGCTGGAAATTGACGGCGCCGATTTTGTGAAAATCCTTGAAAAGAAGATTTGGAGATAAACAATATGGATGTGAAATGGACAAGAAAGGATCTGCTGAGCATTTACGACTTGTCGGCCGAGGAAATCACGTTGATCCTCGACACCGCGGCCGAATTCAAAAAGGTCTCTCAGCGGAAGATCAAGAAGGTTCCCGCTCTGCGCGGAAAAACGGTTGTGAATCTTTTCGTCGAGCCGAGCACCAGAACACGCACATCCTTTGAGCTGGCGGAACAGCGTCTTTCCGCCGACATCATCAACATTGCCGCCGACTCCAGCAGTCTGCGCAAAGGCGAAACGCTTCTCGATACGGTCAAAAACATCGAGGCGCTGCAGGTGGATCTGATTGTAATGAGGCATTCCGCCGCAGGAGCTCCGAATTTTCTGGCACCGCGCGTCCGTCCCGGAATCGTGAATGCGGGCGACGGCGCACACAGCCATCCGACGCAGGCTCTGCTCGATCTGTTCACCATCCGGGAGAAAAAAGGAACCTTCAAAGGGTTGAATGTTTCCATCATCGGGGACATCCTTCACAGCCGGGTGGCGCGCAGCAACATGTGGGGGCTTCTGAAGCTCGGAGCCAATGTCACATTCGGCGGTCCTTCCACACTGAATCCGAAAGCCTTTGAGAAAGTCGGCGTAAGGGTCTGCCACAATATGAAAGATGCGCTGGAAGGTGCCGATGTGGTGAATCTTCTGCGAATTCAGCATGAACGCCAGCGTTCCGGATTCTTTCCGAGCGTCAGCGAGTATTCGAAGGTCTTCGGCCTGAATCCGGATTCGGCGAAGTATCTGAAACCGGATGCGCTCATCATGCATCCGGGGCCGATCAACCGCGGAGTGGAACTTGATTCCTCTCTGGCGGACGGTCCCCAATCCGTCATTCTTGAACAGGTAACCAATGGACTCGCCGTGCGCATGGCGGTTCTCTTTCTTGTAGCGGGGTGCTTAAAATGAATTATATTCTTGAAAATGCCAGAGTGATTGATCCTGTGCAGAACATTGATTCCGCAGGCGATATTGCCGTCTGCGACGGCAGGATTGCCGATCCCGCGACGATGCCGGCCGGCACCGAACGCATCGACTTGAAAGGCAAAGTGGTCGCGCCCGGATTCATAGATCTTCACGTTCATCTGCGCCATCCGGGGAAGACACAGGCGGAAACGATCCATACGGGAACGCTTGCGGCTGCCGCGGGCGGATTCACATCCATCGTGGCGATGCCGAACACCTCTCCCGCCGCAGACAATCCCGGCACGATTCATTTTGTCCTGACCCATGCGGAACGCGAGGGGGTGGTCAAGGTGCTTCCCTGCGGAGCCATGACGAAAAATCTGGAAGGAAAGGAGATGTCCTCCATCGGCTCCCTCAAAGCAGCCGGCGCTGTGGCGCTTTCCGATGACGGACGATGCGTGCAGGATCACCAGCTGATGCGCCATATTGTCCATTACTCCCGGACCTTCGATCTGCCGATCCTCGACCATTGCGGCGACCTGCTGCTCGAAGCCGAGGGCGTTATGCACGAAGGAGAGTGGTCCGTCCTGCTCGGAATGAAGGGCATGCCGAGCGCAGCCGAGGAACTGATGATCTATCGCGACATCATTCTTTCCCGGATGACAAACTGGAAAATCCATATTCAGCACGTTAGCGCAAAAGAGAGTGTTGCGATTCTGCGCCAGGCACGCCGGGACGGAATCCGCGTAACGGGCGAAGCAACTCCGCATCATATTTCCCTGACGGATGTCGAAATCAAGCGTTTCGATTCCAACTACAAGATGAATCCGCCTCTGCGTTCGGAAGAAGACCGTCTTGCATTGCTTGAAGGCCTTGCGGATGATACGCTGACCGTAATTGCCACGGATCATGCACCGCACACCGCTACGGAAAAGATGGTGGAGTTCGATTACGCTCCATTCGGAATCATCGGACTGGAAACGGCTGTGCAGATCTGCATGACGGAACTTTATCACAAGGGAGTGCTTTCCCTGCCCCATCTGATTTCCAAGCTGACTAAAGGTCCTGCGGAAGTGCTTGGACTCGACATCGGCAATCTGAAAACGGGCAATCCCGCCGACATCACGATTCTGGACCCGGACCGCGAAACGGTGGTCGATCCCGATCAGTTCAAATCGAAATCCCGCAACACGCCTTTCGCCGGATACCGTGCGAAAGGATGCGCAATCGGAACGATTGTCAACGGCAAATTCGTCCACAGGGCGTTCTGAACGGACCTTCCTGCTTGAACCGGACAGTTTTCGTCGCCTCCGGCGGTTGAATTTTCCGCCGGAGGAATTATATTTCTGCCATGGAAACGAAGCGGAAAATTCTGTGCGTCGCCGACGCGCATATTCAGGATCCTCCCGAAGACGACGGGGGATTTTTTGACATGCTTGCAAAAATTTCGGAAACGGACTTCGATATTATTTTTCTGGGAGACATCTTCGAACTGTGGATCGCGTTCGACGCCTATGAAACAGAGATTCATAAACGTTTCCTCGCCTGGTGCCGCGCGGAAAAGACAAAACGCCGGATCGGCTTCATTGAAGGGAATCATGAATTCTATGTTTCCTACCGTTATGCCGATGCGTTTACCTGGTGTACGGATCGTTCCCGGCTGATCTCCAACGGCAAAGTCTGCCTGATGCATGGAGATACCATCAATGAGGACGACATTGCTTACCGTCTTCTGCGCCTGATTCTGCGGAATCCCCTTTCGCGTCTGCTCGTCTGGCTGTTCGGACCTCTGGCGGGAAAAGCTCTTTCCGAAAAAATCCGTCTTTCGCTGAAAGGAAAAAATTTGAAACATAAGAAAGCGTTTCCTGAAAAATACATCGGCAGACTTGCCGACCGTCTGGAGAATGATCGAATCTCCCTTTGTCTGCTGGGACATTTCCATCAGACCGCAGCGATGCGTGGAATCCGCGTGCTGCCGGCATGGTGTCCGGACGGGGAAATCGGGATTTTCGATCCGGAAACCGAACATTTCTCCATTCATCCATGGAAACAGATTCTGAACGTGGAGTAAACGATGACAAAGAACAACCTTCTGCCGGAATCGCTGCATTTTGTAGGCGTCGGAGGAATCGGCATGAGTGCGCTGGCTCAGATGGCGGCGAGCCTCGACTGCGCCGTCTCTGGAAGCGACCGGGCATTGAATTCCCCCGAAAACGCCCGAATCATCAACGCCTTGTGCAAAAAAGGCGTGAAACTGTATCCGCAGGACGGCTCCCGTTACGAGACCGCACCGCCTCCCGCCGCCCTTGTCTATTCGACCGCGATTGAGGAAGACAATCCTGATTTTGTCAAAGCGCCTCCCGGAACAATCCGCCTGCACCGTTCCGTGGCGATGAAGCTGCTGGTGGAAAAATGTTCCGTTCCGATATTCGCGGTAACGGGAAGCTGCGGCAAGACGACCGTCTCCGCATGGCTTGCCGAATCGCTCGACAGGCTCGGCGCCTCGCCGTCCATGATCTCCGGCGGGCTGGCAAATCATTTCATCCGCGACGGCTTTGCCGGAAATTATGCGCAGGGACAGGGAAAGCTCTGTGTACTGGAAGCCGATGAAAGCGACAAGAGCCTGCTGAATTATACCGCCGACCATGCAATCGTTCTGAACATCGGCACGGACCACTATTCCAGGGAGGAACTCGCCGAGGTGTTCCGGTCATTTCTCCGGGCAACCCGGAAAACCGCCGTTCTGGAGGACAAGGTTTTGGAAACGGTCGGCCTTGATTGTGTGAAACACCTGAAAATTGCCCTCTTCAGTACGAATCCCGCTGTACCGGAAACACTGCACGGCTGCAAGGTGTTCCGGGTAACGGATTACAGGGCATCTTCCGACGGGGTTTCCGCCCGGATTGACGGAACCCGTTTCCATCTTCCCGTGCCCGGCATGCATAACGCGGCAAACGCGGCCGCCGTTACGGCGGCGCTCTCTCTGCTCGGATACGGCATGAAGGAGATTCGTCCGGCGGTGGAACGTTTTTCCGGCGTCTGGAGACGGTTTGATTTCGCCGGCAGAAACTGCCGCGGAACTGCGGTTTATGACGATTATGCCCACAATGTGGAGAAAATTTGTTCCTGCATTGAATCGGCACATGAAGTATGCTCCGGACGTGTGCTGTTCATTTTTCAGCCTCATGGATACGGTCCCTTCGGTTTCATGCGCAAGGATCTGTATCCGGCATTGGAAAAGGTGCTGGCTCCGGACGATTATTTTGCATTCCTGCCGGTCTATTATGCCGGCGGGACGACATCGTTTGAACCGAAGGCGGAAGCGGTCGCCGCTGAATATGCGGACCGGCATCCGAGAAGATATCTCTTTTTCCAGGACCGCTTATCGGTCCGCGAATTTATAAAAACAAATCTGGGCGCAGCGGATCTGGCGGTTGTGATGGGAGCACGCGACAACTCCCTTTCCGACTGGGCCCGTGAACTCGGCGGAACCGTGCCGCCCGTTCAAATCCAGGGAGGATCTGTTTCATGAAACGTCTTTTTCTGCTTGTGCTGTTCTGCTGTGCCGGGCTTTTGACCGCCCGGGAAGATTGCGTGATCCGTACGCTTGACAATCACGATATGACGGTTTCCACCATCCGTGCTCTGCCGGACGGATCACTGGAATACACGATCGCAGACGGCAAGGTCAAAACTACGATCCCGCGCGGCAAATATATTTACGCATGGATCCCGAAACCGAAGGAGATCTCCGCAGCGGATATTCTTCTGGACGCGAATGTTCCGGACAAAGCGGCGGCGGCATATCGTGCCGCCTATGAAAAATACAAGCTCCTCGGCTGGGATCTCTACTGCATTTACAAGGAGTCCGAGGCCCTTTCCAGACTGGGGAGAAAATCCGAAGCCGTTAAAAAACTGGATCAGCTGAAAGATTACAAGCTGATCAATACGCGCCTGATTCCCCAGCTGACCGCGGTAAAACGTCTGAACGCTCAACTCTGCATTGATCTCGGAAAATACGATTCCGCCATGCTTCTTCTCAACGAGATGACGGCCGGAACCGACGATGCCAACGCGGTTTACGGTTTCCTGAAAAAAGGGGACATCCTTCTCCGTCAGGAAAAGCCGAAAGAGGCAGCCATGATGTATCTCCAGACGGTTCTCCTGTTCCGGAATGTCCCGGAACGCCCCGAAGCTCTCTACAAGCTTTATACAACGCTATCCTCCATGAAGGATCCGAACGCGGCAAAGTTTGCCGCCATGCTGAAACGGGAATACCCCGACAGTTCCTATACAAAAATCGTATTCCCGGAAAAAAAGTGACCGATTGCCCCGGCTCCGGGAAACTCCGGAGCGGAGGCTGCTGAACAGAAGAAAGCGGAAATATCCGCAGCGGCTTTTTCTTCTGGCAGCTCAGGGCAGACGGAGTTTTCCGGTTTCTCTTTCGCCGGCAAAAAAAAGGAGCCTGACGGCTCCTGAATCTGTGTCCCGTTTTTTTTCCGCGGTCAGAAGACCGAGAATCCCATATTGAAGTGGAAACGGAGACTGTTTTTGACCCCTTTCTGATTGTTGAGGACCGGGAATGCCAGATCAAGTTTGATCGGTGCATTGACGACCGGAAGTTTGATCCGCAGTCCATAGCCGATACCGATGTTCGGCTTGTTGAAGGGCCCGAAACGGGAGGATGTCGCATCGCCGATATCGACGAAGATCGCACCGCGGATGAAGTCATAGATCGGATGGGTCAGTTCTGACGTCAGCAGATACATGAAGTCACCGCCGTAGTTATCCTTGTTCCGGTCAACGGGGCCGATGGAGCGGTAGGGGAAGCCGCGAACGGAATCGCCTCCGCCGAGGAAGTAGCGTTCGTAGATCGGCGGATCTTTATGGGGATCGCCGATGGAGCCGATGGTTCCGATTTTTCCTCCGACTGAGAAAATGAACATCTTGTCGAAGAAGGAATAATAGTTGATTCCCTTCAACTCAAACCGATAGTAGTTGTTGGAAGCCCCGAGCATATGCGCGGTAATGGCACCGAGCGCGTTGACCATGTAGCCGGAAGTCGGATCAAGAGCATTATCCCTTGTATCGCGGTCAAGAGAGAGGTGGACCCTGCCGACGTAGCTTCCGCCCTTTTCCTTTTTGAATTTTTCGGAAACATGCTTGCTCATCTTATGCACCCAGACATGTTCGAAGGTGTATCCTCCGCTGATGGTGGTGAAATCATCGAAAATCCGTTTAGTCAGCGAGGTGGTGAACCCGATTCTCTGCTCGTCCCAGTGTTCGTATTCCACATTGCGGACATAACCGGAGATATCCCAGCGGAGCGGAATACCGAAGAGCCACGGCTCCGTAAAATCGGCTTCGAAGTTATAGCGTTCCAGTCCATACATTCCCAGCAGACGCATGCGCTGGCCGCCGCCGGTGAAATAGTTCCAAGGATCAAGAATATCCATATTGCTGTGAGTGAGTTCAACCATGCCGGCGAGGCTGTCGGTATCGGACCAGCCGGCGCCGATACGCGCATTGACAAAATTCTTTTCCTCGACCTTGATGTCGATATCCTTCTTATTCGGATCCGGCGAGCTGATGGAAACAGCTTCCACCTTTTTAAAGTATCCCATGCCCATGAGACGGTCACGGGAAGCGCTGATCAGGTGTTTGTCGACAGGATCATCCGGAGCAATCGCAAGTTCACGCCGGATGACATGGTCTTTGGTCCACTTGTTGCCGGAGATGAAAACGTCGCGGACCTTGTAGGGGCGGCCTTCGTGAATGTCGACCACCAGATCCACCTTATGGTTCAGGTAGTCGGGAAGCCGGTTGACACGGCAGTAAAGATCGGCATATCCCAGAGGGGAATAGCGGTCTTCAATGGCCTGAGTGGTTGCATTTTCGGCAAGACTGCTGAAGGTGTCGCCTTCCTTGAGATGGAGGATCTGCTGCAGGTCCTCTGTTTTGAAACGCGTGTTTCCGGACAGGGAAACCTTGCCGATTTTATAGGGTTTTCCCTCGTCGATGATGAATTCGATCGTAACGTATTCCGGATCCTTCTCATCCACATGAAGACGGGTTTCCTTGACGACGAAATCGAGGTAGCCTTTGGTCCAGTAAAGTTCACGCAGACGGACGACATCGTTGGGAAGTTCGGATTTGTCGAGAAGTCCGAAATCAAGGAAGGGCAGCCAGCTCAGAATCGAGTAGTGGTTGGAGATGCTGGATTTCAGTTCGGAGGGTTTGAAGACGGTCGCTCCGGTAAAGATGACTTTATCGACCTTCTGTTTCAGGTTCTCCTGGATTTTGAAGTCGATGATGATGTCGCCGTTTTTATCCGTAGTGACTACGGGAGAGATTTTTGCATCGTTATGTCCTTTGTCCATGTAGAATTTGCGCAGGGCGTTGGCGGAGTCCTGAAGACGCTTGTTGTTCATCATGGAACCGGGAGCAACAGTGACAAGCTCAAGGAGTTTGTCTTTTTCGTACTTTTTATTGCCGGTGAATTTGACTTCCCTGATCATCGCCATCGGGATGACCTTGAAGACCAGATCGATTTTGCCGTTTCTGTTCTTGATGGTTTCCGCGACGATATCGGAGAAATAGCCGGTGGCATGAAGACGTTTGATGTCCTCGTTTACGATGCGTTCGTCATAGGGTGCGCCTTTCCGGCTCTGGACATTCATGCGGAAGACGTCTTCCGCGAAGCGGCTGTCCTTCGGCTGTTCGAAGGTGACGGAATTCAGCTCCTGTGCAACGGCTCCGAGGGCACAGCAGAAACAGAGGGCTGTCAGAAACGTGCGTTTGTTCATAGGGGGAGTTTCTCCTGTTCAATCTGTTTTTGTCGGGACGTCCGTTCTTTCATATTTATGCTCAATGCAGCGGAATTCCATCAGGGATGGAATGAACTTCAGGTTGACGATTCCCGTACGTCCGTTACGGTTCTTTTCAACGATAAGCATGGACTTGATTCCGTCTTTCTGAGCTTCGGTGTTGTCTTCCTTGGAGTCGTCGCGGTTTCGATGGAGAAAGACGACCACATCGGCGTCCTGCTCAATGGCACCGGATTCGCGGAGATGACTCAGTTTCGGAAGGGGATTTTCATTTTTGGGGCCGTTCGATTTTTCCGATTCACGGCTCAGCTGAGCAAGGACCAGAACGGGAATTCCGAGCTCCTTGGCGATGGCTTTAAGCCCGCCGGAAATCGCGGCGACTTCGACCTGCCGGCTTTCAGCGGCGCGGTCGCCCGCCCGCATCAGCTGGAGATAGTCCACAACGATCAGGTCGATTTTGTTCAGTTCCCTGAGCTTCCGAGCCTTGGCCCGGAGCTCGAAAACAGAGATGGCACTGGTCGAGTCGATAAAGAGATTCGCCTGCCGGAGATTGGCAACCGCCGCGGTGAGCTTTGTAGTATCCGCGTCCTGAAACGAACCATCATAGAACGAGGAAAGAGGGACTCGAGCCTCCGTGCAAAGAAGACGCTGGACGATCTGTTTGTCCGTCATTTCCAGACTGAAGAACAGAACGGATTTCCGCTGACCATCGACTTCCCTGTTGATAATGTTCCGGATAATGTTGAGAGCCAGCGCCGTTTTTCCAATGGAGGGACGGGCGGCAAGAACGAACATTTCACCGGGTTTCAACCCGCCTCCGATCAGACGGTCCAGATCAGGGAATTCCGTCGGAAGACCGGGAGATATCTTGTGATCCGCGATGTCGTTCAGTTCCTGAAAGGTTTCCCGGAGAAGGCCTCTCAGCTCGACAATCTCGGACTGAATGAATTTGTTGCGGACATTGAAGATGTCGGATTCCACATTGTCCAGCAGTTTTTTGATGTCGTCATTTCCCTGCTTGCAGAGTTCGAGCGAGTTGGAGCAGGTTTTCATCATTTCCCGGAGCATCGCGTAATCGCGGAGCAGATGGCACCACGATTCCAGATGGGCGGCGCTGACAATATGGCTCTGCAATTCGATCAGCGCCTCGGTACCGCCGATCATATCCAGCCGGCCGGCGCGCGAAAGCCAGTCGCTGACGGAAAGGACATCAATTTCAAGTTTGCTTTCGGAAAGGTTCAGCATTGCCTCATAGATGGCTGCATGAACCGGCTCCCGGAACATGGTGGCTGCGACACGCTGAAAAAAAGGATTGCCGATGACCGAGGCATCCTTGCTGAATTTTTTCCGCTTTTCGTCGCCGGAACCGCTGACGCTTCCGAGAATGGAGGATACGGTTGTAAAATTGGCAGGATCCAGAAAAATAGCGGAAAGCACCGCTTTTTCCGCCTCAAGATCACAAGGCAGAGCATCCGCGGACGCCACATTCAGCGTTCGCGGATGGGTGGATTGCGAAGCGGGACGAGCTTTCGTTCCCGCTTCCTGCTGTACCGCGGCATCGGGCATGGATTATGCTCTCACCACGTTGAGCTTAACGTCAACAATGACTTTTGTGTGCAGTTTGACGGCGATGTTATATTCACCCACAGCACGGATGTGTGTATCCAGATGGATTCTCTGATGATTGACGGAGATTCCGTGAAGGGCAATCGCGTCGGCAATCATGCGGTCCGTAACGGAACCGAACAGATGACCGTCGTCGGAAGCCTGAAGATGAAGTTCAACCGTGATTTCCTTGAGTTTCGCTGCGAGATTTTCGGCGGCTTCAAGTTCCTGTTTGCGCTGGGCTTCGATTTTTTCCTTGTGGGCGGCAAGCTGTCTGAGAGCGGCAGTCGTCGCGACAGCCGCGAGTCCTCTGGGAATCAGAAAGTTTCTTGCGTATCCCGGAGCGACGTGCACTTCCTCGCCTGCGAGACCGAGGTCTTCGACATCCTGCAAAAGAATTAATTTCGTGGAGGCCATAATAAGTCTTCCTGTGTTAGTGTTGAAGGGTTGAAACTAGAGAACGAGACTTACGATTCTGGCTCTCTTCACAGCGACGCTGAGCATTTTCTGATGCTTCAGGCAGGTGCCGGTGATGCGGCGCGGAAGAATACGTCCTTTTTCCGTCTGGAACTTCTTGAGAAGCTCGGCGTCCTTGAAATCAATGTAAGCGATTTTGTTTTCGCAAAGTCTGCATATTTTCGGCTTTGCGATGCGTCTTTTCATACGGCGCTTTTTGTTCTGGACCATTGCCATTTTGTTTTAACTCCTGTTTTTCTGCAAATGATACATGCTAATCAAAAGGGGATGTCGTCTTCGATGCCCTGAACATCGTTCATGCCTTCGTCGAGGCCTGCCGGAGCGGGGCCTTCCTGAGGACGCGGCACGGAACGCGTATACGGCTGCTGACTGTAGTTGTCCGGAGGCGGCATCTGGGGCGGAATCCCCTGATTGTCCGGATACTGCTGACGCGGTCTGCCGTACTGCTGGGGTGCATCCTGGTTGTAAGGATCCTGCGGGGGAGCCTGACGGCGGCCATAGGACTGACCCTGATAGGGCTGTCCGCCGCCGTCCTGAGCATAATCTCCGGGCGCTCCGCCCTCACGCCGGTTGAGAAACTGAACGTTTTCCGCAACAACTCTCAGACGGGAGCGTTTCTTCTGATCCGTTTTGTCAATCCAGGTATCAAGCTGGAGACGACCTTCGATGAAGACACTGGAGCCTTTGTCAAGAAATCTGCTGCAATTGTCCGCCTGTCTGTCCCAGACGGTGATATCCACATAGCAGGTGTCTTCTTTTGTGTCGTTCCCCTGGGTGAATCGCCTATTCACTGCGATTGTGAATTCGCATACGGCTGTGCCGGATGGAGTGTAACGCAGTTCCGGCTTACGGGTCAAGTTGCCCATAAGAAGGACCTTATTGTAAGATGCCATAGTTCGATTCTCCTCTGAGGAAAGGTTTCTGTCAGTCTTCGAGAGTTGCCCCGGAAATGGCGGGAACGCCTTCCGGACGCTCAAAGTTCACGATCAAGAGTCTGATCAGACGCTCGTCGAGTCTGTACTGGTTGCGGATCTGAATGACTTTCAGGGGATCCAGTTCAAACACATAGTCCCAGTAGATGCCGGCTTTGCGTTTGTTGATCTCGCGTGCAAACTGTTTGCGGCCCATCGGATTGGCTTCCATGAGCTTGCCGCCCCAGCTTTCCAGATTCTTGCCGAATTCTTCGGTGAATGCTTTTCCTTCGTCCTCGACTTTTCTGATGTCGAGAATGAATACTGCCTCATACTTTTTCAAGACTCCACCTCCTGTTGGTGTTTTAGTCGTTTTGATTCTTCTTTTCCTCTTCCGCGGACGGTGAACAATCCGTGGAATTGAACATATTCATCGCCGTCGTCACGCCGCGCCGAAGCAGCATTTCAACAGCATCGACGGCTTTGTCGAGAGCTTTGTTATAGCTTTCGAGCTCCGCTCCGTCGAAGGAAGAAAGAACGTAATCCGCTCTTCTCTTTGATCCTTTGCTGCCGATCCCCACACGGAGCCGGGGAAAGGCTTCCGACTTCAGCGCTTCGATAATGGATTTCATTCCATTATGCCCCGCACTGCCGCCGCTCTGCCGTATTCTGAGTCTTCCAACGGTGAGATCAATGTCGTCATAGACGATCAGAATCTCCGCCGGAGCGATGTTTTCTCCTCTCATCAGGGGAGATACGGCGTCACCGCTCAGATTGACATAAGTCATCGGCTTCATCAGGATGACGTTCCTGCCGCCGAACCGCCCCTCCCAGGCGTTTGCATTACGCGCACGCCTCGGAGCAAACATCTTCGAATGTTTCAAGAGAAAACGGTCGATCACTTCGAATCCGGCATTGTGCCTTGTTCCGGCATATTCCGATCCCGGATTTCCTATTCCGACAATCAGCCGGCACTCTGTTTCCTCCTGCGGCATCTCTGTTCAACCGGAAATTATTTCTTTTTGGCTTCTTCCCGTTCCGCGGCTTTTTCCGCTTTTTCCTTCTCGCCGATGACTTCAGGCTCAGCAGCCTCGCCTTCCGCGGGAGCGGCGGTCTCTTCTTCCGGAATCGCGTTCGCATCAATGACGTGGAACACTACCAGTTCGCCATGAGTCTTGGCCTTAACGCCTTCGGGGAGAACGAGATCCTGAACATGAATTGCATCGCCGATCTCAAGCTTCGTGACGTCGACAATGATTTCTTCCGGAAGCGCATCCGGGAGACATTCGACTTTGAGCAGGTGGAGGACCTGTTCCATAAGTCCGCCCTTGGAGCAGCCGACAGGCGGTTCAAAGCCGGGATGAACGGGAATTTCCGCTTCGATCGCGACATCTTTGCGAACTTCCTGAAAGTCGATATGACTGGTCGTTCCCTTGATGAAATTCCTCTGTGTCTCTTTCAGAAGCGCACGGACTTCATCTCCATTTTCGAACTGAAGGGAGACAAGGTTGAAGTCGTGCTGGGAAAGAGCCTCCCATTCCGGCGCCTTGACGGAGATCGCACGGCCCGCCGCACCCTTGCTGTAAATCACAGCGGGGATGAGTCCCAATGCCCGTACTCTGCGCGCCTCGGCACTGCCTTTCGCCGCACGGTCGCTCACATTGAGAACATGCTTTACTTTTGTTGCCATTCTTTTTCCTTTCGTTTATTGCAATGCTTTGAATGAAGCAAGTTTTCCTTTTTACGGTTCCGGATCCCGGAACAGAGTCGAAACCGATTCTCCGTTGTGAATGCGCCGGATCGCCTCCGCAAGAAGCGGAGCAATGCAGAGCACTTTCAGCTTGCCTTCAATATGGCAGGTATTCGGAACGGAGTTCGTCGTGATCAATTGTTCAATCGGACTGTTGAGAAGATTGGTTCTCGCCTTGTCCGTCAGAAGGCTGTGGGAGACAATCGCATAGACTTTGGAGGCGCCCTTGCGTGTCAGCAGCTCCGCCGCCGCGCAAAGAGTTCCCGCAGTGGAGGTCAGGTCGTCGGCAATCACGCAGACGCGGCCGTCGACTTCTCCAACCAGATGCGAGGATTCCACCGTTGTCGCATTGACTCTGCGTTTGGCTATTACGGCAAATCCGCAGTTGAGCTTGTCCGCATAGGAATGCGCCATCTTCACACTGCCTGAGTCAGGCGAAACAATCACGGTTTCCTCGTCAACCCGGATGACATCACGCAGGTACTGCATGAAAACAGGCGCCGCGTACAGGTGGTCAACCGGAATATCAAAAAATCCCTGAATCTGCTGACAGTGGAGATCCATCGCAAGAACACGATTGGCTCCGGCAGTGGTCAGAAGATTCGCAACCAGCTTGGAGGTAATGGGCACACGGGGACGGTCCTTGCGGTCCTGCCGGGCATAGCCGTAGTACGGTATGACCGCCGTGATCCGCGCCGCCGACGCTCTTCGCGCCGCATCCAGCATAATCAGAAGTTCCATCAGATTTTCATTGGTCGGATAGCAGGTCGGCTGAATGATGAACATGTCCGCATTGCGCAGATTGTCCTTGTACTGCACGAACACTTCTCCATCCGGAAAACGCTCCACTTTGACGTGTCCGAGTTCCATGCCCAGACATTTCGCGATCGCTTTTGACAGCTCCGGATTCGCCGTTCCACTGTACAGTCTGATGTCTCTTGCGTTACCTTCCATGATGTCCCTACATAGCCTCCGTTGTGTGGAATACATTTTATCTCTGCAAAAATGTCTTGCCGGATCGAGGGAGAATGCAAAAACTGCAATAGGAAAGCTCGGTACTGAAACAATACCGTTCTTACACGCGTTCCTTATGGGTTTGTCCGCAGCATTGCGCCGCCGGACTTGCATCCTCTTCGGATCAAGGGTCAACATCTCGTGTCAGCCGATAATGTACAGCATCTTCACAAAAAGTCAAGCAGAAAAATGTTTATATTTGTAATAATCCGTATGATGCCTGATCGACACAGGAAAAATCCTGCCCATGAATACTTCCACAAGATCGTGACGAAAAGGAAAATCGGCATCTGAAAATTTCCGCTGAAGTTCCGAGACCGCCCGTCGCTGACGACGCCGCTGCTCCTCCGTATAATGTGCTCCAGGCCTCTGCTCAAACTCTTGCCGATAACGCAGAGTTTTAACTTCCACAAGCACAAACGAGGCACCATCCCTTGCAAAAATATCAATCTCGGCACTCTTCAAGGCCACATTGCGCCCGAGAATTTCAAAACCTTTCCCTCTCAAATACCGGACAGCAGCTTCTTCTCCAAGCCGCCCAAGCCGAATATGAGCCGCGGAAGTTTTCTTCATGGAATTCCCTTTCTTTCCAAAAATATACAAGAAAGGATCAGAAAAGCAATCCTGTTCTGGAAAATCTTTTCTGTCTATTCTAATTGTCAATGTTAAGTTGGTGGCTTCTCGCTTTCTTTTTCTTTACTGCCGGGGATTTGGGTTGGTGGCTACTCGCCCCCAACACCCCTCGGCAGGACCGACGGCCCTGCACCCATCGCAAAAAATTTAATTTTTTGCTCCCGTTTTTTGTTTCGACACCTGTCGACCAGGGGGTCAACCCAAGGTTTTCCCCCTGGACCCCCTCATCCTGATCGGCGATTCCACGTTGCGCGGCAAAAAAGGAGCAGGGAGTGCAGAGGGCGAACCATACGGTTTGCCCTTTGCCCGGCAGGTGCCGGAAAAAGGGTAAGCCGGAATTTGAAATTCCGGCGCAGGGTGCAGGGCCCGGTGGGTCCTGCCGAGGGGTGTTGGGGGCGAGAAGCCACCAACCCGAAGCCCCGGCAAGAAGAAAACAGAGAGGCGAGAAGCCGCCAACTGAAGCCGCTTTTAAAATTGCAAACAGGAAAAACAAAGGAGAAAGGGACCTTGCAATTTTATCGGAATGAGTTAATATTATCAGTATGATTGAAATTGAATCCGGATTGGATGGAAGGACATGGTTTTCATGAGACATCGTTTGCTTGGGGAATTGAGCCTGGATAAAGTATTGGTTTCTCCGTCGATACTGGCATCTGATTTTTCGCGTCTTGGGGAAGATGTGAAGCGAGTGGAGGATGCGGGATGCGACATGCTTCATCTGGACATTATGGATGGTCATTTTGTTCCGAATCTGACGTTTGGTCCGCCGCTGGTGGCCTCCATTCGAAAGAATTCAGCGCTTTTGTTTGATACGCATCTGATGCTGACAAATCCGCTGGATTATGTAAAGCCGTTTGCGGAAGCGGGAGCCGATTCAATTACGTTTCATGTGGAATCGGAGAATGATCCGCTGGAGGTGATTGAGGCGATTCGAGCGCAGGGGTGTTCTGTGGGGATCTCAGTGAAGCCCGGGACTTCGGCGAAGGCTCTGGAGCAGTATATCGGGCTGGTCGACATGGTTCTGGTCATGACGGTGGAGCCCGGTTTTGGCGGACAGTCCTTTATGGCGGATATGATTCCGAAAGTCGCGGAAGTTTTTGCCATGTTCCGGGAGAAGAATCCCGAGGGCTTTATCGAAGTGGACGGCGGAATTGATGCGCGAACCGCACCGGAAATCATTCGTGCCGGAGCGGGTGTGCTTGTGGCGGGAACCGCGGTGTTCCGGGCAAAGGAAGGGGCCGCCGAAGCAATCCGCACCTTGCACAGTTATTCGGGACTTCTTCCCGCAAGATGAATAAGATCGTTACGCTCAAAGATTATTTTATCCGGAAATACGGATTTCCGATTCAGCGAATCCCGGTTGATCTCGGTTTGTCGTGTCCGCACCGTGGAGAGGGGGGAGGGGGATGTGCATTCTGTTCGGATGACGGCAGCCGGGCACGTCATCTCAAGGCCGGAATGCTGTTGCGCAAACAGGTGGCGCGGGGAGTGGAATATGTCTCCGGACGCTATGGGGCAAAACCACCTTATGCCCTTTACTTTCAGGCGTTTACAGCGACGAATGCGGATGCTGCAACGCTTCGGAAGCTTTATGACGATGTCTTAGGCATGGCGGAATTCAATACGGTTATTATAGCGACCCGTCCGGACTGTCTGCCGGAAGAGACGGTCGATCTGATCGCGGAGCTGAATGAGAGGTATGATGTCTGGGTGGAGCTCGGCGTCCAGACCGCCAACGACGACACGCTGGATCTCATTAACCGCGGACATCATTTTGATGCGGTTCGTTCCGCTGTGACTCGTCTTCATGAACGCGGAATCAAGGTTGCTGCGCATGTGATTCTGGGACTTCCCGGAGAGAGTTCCGGGGATTATCTCCGGACAGCGCGGAAGCTCGCCGCTCTGCCGTTTTCCGGTATCAAGGTGCATAACCTTCTGATTCTCAAGGGCACTCGCATGGAGCGGATGTTCTCCGACGGTCAGGTCGTCCCCATGAGCGAATACGAATATGCCAATGAGCTTGCCGCCTTTCTGCGGGAGCTCCCGGAAGGCTGGATTGTGATGCGTCTCTGCGCCGATGCTCCGGAACAGGAAATCGCTGCACCGAACTGGTGGATGGGAAAATCGGCGTTTACCGACATGTTCCTGAAAATGTATGAATCCGGCGATGTTTCTCCGGACTGCATGAAAGCGGTCCGCACCGGTGATGGTTCCTACACATTCTATCATCCGAAGTATCGCCAGCATTTTCACAGTACTGCGGGAGCATGGGAGGAATCCGAAAAGAAATATCTTCAGCCGTGCGGTGTGAAGTCCCGTTTGGAGAGCGGAAAGAACGCCTCCATTCTGGATGTCGGCTTCGGCATGGGATTCAATGTCTGCGCGGCTGTGGAGCTCGCGGAAAGTCTCAAGGGGAATTCCCGCATTTACATCACCTCGCTGGAGGCGGATGAGAGCGCCATTGATGCGGCTCTCCGTTTGCCGGAACGAAAAGGATATGGAATCGTAAGATCCCTGAAGGAGACCGGAAAGTATGAATCGCGGCGCGCGTATGTGGAAATTCTGCACGGCGATGCGCGGGAATCGGTCCGCTATCTTTCTTCGCACTTCGATTATATTTTCCTTGACGGCTTTACTCCGGACACCAATCCTGAACTCTGGACAATAGATTTCCTGGAGAAACTGAAAGACCGCTTGAAACCCGAGGGTTTTCTGGCTTCCTACTGTGGCGCTTATCCGTTCAAGGGGGCGCTTTTGAAACTGGGATTTCATCTTTATGAATCGAAGCCGTTCGGACGCAGGCGAGGCGGGACCGTAGCCGCTCTGGATTCCGCTCCCATTCTCCCGCCGATGGGGGAAAAGGAGATTCTGATTGCTACAAAATCCACCGCCGGAACTCCTTACCGCGATCCGCTCCTGCGCTGGTCCCGGGAGGAAATCCTGGCGGATCGCGTGCGGCATGTCGCGGAATTGCGTGCTCAGGGGATGCCGAAGTGGTATAAGGAATCTCTGAGCTCATGACTGCCGGAGAGAATCTGTTGGAAACAGGATAAGCTTTTGTCTGAAACCTAAAAAAAAGGAGTTGAAAAATGCCGAAGAAAAAAGAGTTCACCATCGTCTTTCAGGGAGATTCCGTCACGGATGCGGGACGGGGGCTTGCAAAGGATTTCAACCATGATCTCGGGCTCGGGTATCCGTTCCTGATTTCTGCCCGCCTCCGCTGCGACCATCCGGAAAAGAACTATGTGATTCTGAACCGGGGAATCAGCGGACATCGCAGTGTCGATCTTTATGCCCGCTGGAAAGTCGACACGATCAATCTAAAGCCCGATCTGCTCAGTATCCTGATCGGGGTCAATGACACCTGGCACGAATTCAGCTATAAAAACGGGGTTGAAGTTCCCAGATACGAGCAGTTCCTCCGTATGCTGATCGAGTGGACGAAAAAAGATCTGCCGAAAACGAAAATCGTTCTGATCGAACCATTTGTGCTGAACTTCGGTGCCGTGTCCGATCCCTGGCTGCCCGAAATGAAGGAACGTGGGAAAGTCGTCAAAAAACTTGCCGCGGAATACGGACTGACCTTCATCCCCATGCAGACCATTTTCAATAACGCTCTCAAAAAGGCGCCCGCCGAGTTCTGGCTCAAAGACGGAGTCCACCCCACCACCGAGGGTTTCCAGCTCATCGCCGATTCGTGGATCAAATATACGAAAGATCTGATCTGATTTTTTTCAGAAGAAAAGGAGTTTGCCGAATGCCGAACCTGGAATTTCTGGAGAAAGCCGATGCAAGGATGCCTGTCAGCAGACGCTGGGATGTTTCGCCCGTCGCTCTTGTAAAGACTGTCCGCGATTCTTCCGCCTGGCAGGGATGGCGCATGGAGACCGTTCATGCCCGCCGACCGCTCGCGGAACGGTCGTTTCAAAATGGAGACAGTTTCATTCTCGACTTCGGAGAAGAACTTGTCGGCAAACTCAAACTGACGCTTCGTTCCAAGGAAAACTACAATGATTCCCCTGTTCGGCTGAGACTCATTTTCGCAGAGTTTCCGCTGGAAATCGCGGAACGGAACCGGAAATATACCGGAACCCTCAGCCGGGCGTGGATTCAGGATGAGGTGATTACGCTTGACGATATGCCGCAGACCTATACGCTTCCCCGCGTTTATGCGATGCGCTATCTGTTTGTGGAAGTCATGGCTACGCCGAACCGTCTTGTGTTTGAGGATATCCGCTTTACCGCGCGTTCCGCTGTCCGGGACTTCGTTCCGCCTCTGCCGGAATTCTCTCCGGAGGAGACGGAACTCGACCGCGCCGCCCAGCGGACCCTCCGCAACTGCATGCAGGGGGTTCTCCTCGATGGACCGAAACGCGACCGCCGTCTCTGGCTCGGCGACCTCCGTCTGGAAGCTCAGGTGAATGCCGCTACCTTCCGCCGGTTCGACATCATCGAACGGAGTATTTATCTCCTTGCCGCCTTTCCTCAGGAGGATGGACGAATCCCAGCATGCGTCTTCGATCGTCCGGAGCCTTATGATTCCCGAACCTTTATTTCGGATTATGCCTTCCTCTTTGCCGATCTGCTCTGGTTTCATTATGAACAGACCGGAAACGAAAAACTGTTGAAGGAAATGTATCCTCTCGCCGCAAAACAATTCGAACTCTTTCGAAACTATTACCGGAACGGAGTGGCGCAGGAGGAACTCCCCGCTTGGAATTTCATCGACTGGTGTGACGGCCTCAATCGGATGACCGCTTGTGAGGGATGTTATATTTTCGGTCTCCGGAAACTGGCAAAAATCGCCCGCAGACTGAAAAAATATTCCGATGCAAAACAGTTCGAACAGGAAGCCGGATTCCTCTCAAATGAACTGATACGGCAGAAGTTCGATCCGAAAAAAGGTCTTTTCGTCAGCGGGAAAAAAAATCAGATCTCCTGCGCATCCCAGATATGGATGGTCCTTGCCGGCGTCGTAACAGACGCCGATGCCCGAACCCTTCTGGATAAAATGGAACATTGCAGAAATATTCTGAAACCCGTAACTCCGTATCTTCATCATCATCTCCTCGAGGCATACCGCATCGCCGGAGAAAAAGATAAAATGTTGCGCCATCTTCACAACTACTGGGGGTCTATGCTGAAAAAAGGAATGAACGTCTTCCCGGAAGTCTTCGTCGAAGAGAATGAACGCCTCACTCCCTATGGAACCGATCCCCGCATCAACAGCGCTTGTCATGCATGGAGCTGTGCCCCCGCTTATTTCCTGAGAATGAAATAAATATGGATGCTCCTGTCGCAGTGGAGTTGGTGGCTACTCGCCCCCAACACCCCTCGGCAGGACCCACCCGGGCCCTGCACCCTGCGCCGGAATTTCAAATTCCGGCTTACCCCTTTTCCGGCACCTGCCGGGCAAAGGGCAAACCGTATGGTTCGCCCTCTGCACTCCCTGCTCCTTTTCTGCCGCGCAACGTGGAGTCGCCGATAAGGATGAGGGGGTCCAGGGGGAAAACCTTCGGTTGACCCCCTGGTCGACAGGTGTCGAAACAATCATGGGAGCAAAAAATTGAATTTTTTGCGACGGGTGCAGGGCCCGGATGGGTCCTGCCGAGGGGTGTTGGGG
>CALXMJ010000132.1 GCA_944389445.1 uncultured Victivallales bacterium
TCTGAGCTTCTGAGCCGCGTCAGAAAAGTCATGTCGGCAAGAATCAACGGACGCTTGGCAACGCCTCTCAATGTCGGGCTGGGTATCTGGAATTTATTGATATAGAAATTTATGCAACGATGCTTAGTTGTTCTTCGCTGGACCTGAGTGCGTTTCCTGCAAATTCTCTCCTGACGGTATCCGTAAGCCGAAACGGTATTGACAGCGGGATCCTGCGGGCTCTGGAATATTCGTTCACGGATTCCGGAATCGGGATGTTTCAACTGAACTGCATTGATCGTGCTCAACTGGAGGATGCCAGAATCCATCCGGAAAATCATGCGGACCTGATTGTCCGGCTTTACGGCTACTCCGCCCGTTTCGTGGTCCTGAGTCCGAAAATGCAGGAGGAGTTCCTGAGCAGACAGGTGTATTGATCCCGGAAAAGCCGAGGCAGGGAAGAGAAGAATGCGTCCTGCTCCAGCTGCGCACCGGTGATTCTCGGCTGTTTCTTCGCGTATGCGCCTGCCGGATTCGATCCGGAGACGGGTGCCCGCCGAGGGGGGAGTCCGGAGAAATTTCCGGTTGCAGTCTTCGTTCAGATGGTCCGGGAAAGATCCGATTGTGTCAATCCGCCCCGTCAATCCAGATTCCGGCAGATGATCTGGAATGAATTTTTCGGAACCCCAAGCAGATTTGCAACAAGATCGCATTTTGCCATAAACAGAAATATGATCGGTTTGCCGATGGTGTTCAGCGATTCGAAATTGCCCTGTCCTTTGGATACAATGAGGTCCGCACTGTGAAATGCTTCGAGAAATTCCGGAGAGGAGTGTTCCAGAAAGACTCCGGGCGTACTGTCGCCCGTGTCGACAATCCGTTTTGCAATGCCGTTGAATCCGGAATCCAGAACTTCGCGCCGTGTGACGTCGTTCAGGATCGGAGAGCCTTTGACGGATACGGTGATTTTATCCTTGTATTTTTTTACGAGCAGAGTGTCGAACACGGCTTCGCCGCAGTTGTCCAGCAGATAGAGAATGCTGTTCGCTCTGTCCATGGCTTTTTCTGCGCGAAGAAGAGCCTCCCGGCTGATCGGTGTATGAAATGCCGATTCGATGGTCTTTTTCGCTTCGTTCAGATCCAGATCGCAGTTGACCCCGAAATCAATGATGTTTCCTCCGATTGCGAGCCGGACCAGAGATTCGAAATTCTGGAGGTCGAACCGTTTTTCCGCGAGAAACCGTTCCAGAAGTTCCCTCGCGATTCGTGTGGAGGCGTCTTTCTGTTTTTCATACGGGTCGCGGATTCCGGTTCGTTCCGCCGCGTAGGAATAGATGCGCCGCGCCATGAACGGAGGCGGTGTGTTGTAATCGAAATTGGCGATTTCCCGCAGCATGTCTTTGACGATTTGTTCTTTTTCCCGTTCGTCTTCGGTCAGCATTTCCGCAATTTTGACGGTGTTCCTGACGAGACACTGTACACAGCTCAGATAGGTTTTCATGATACGGGTCCTTGCTACTGCAAAAATAATTCAGTGGTTGAATCTGTTACTTGGGGTCCGGCACCAGAAGTTCCGCCAGCAGTTCATACGGGAGCGGGGTGCCGTCGGCGGCGAGGGTTCTGCCGTAATTCCGCTGCAGATCGGCGATCGCCCGGACCGGGCCGTAGAGTTCGATGCGGAAGAGTCCGTCTGCCGGGTCCGGCAGCCGGAAGGTGACAAATGCCGGTTTTCCCGGCGTCATGTCATCCAGCATTTTCTGCTGTCCGTTGACGCAGACCATGACTCTCTGCGGTTCCGGCATTTTCAGCAGCAGAAGGCGGAATTCAAGCATTCCGCCGTTTGTGTTTTTCCGATGGAAACTCTTTTGAAAGGTGTTTCCCTCAATCATGTTCCATCCGCCGAACGACATGGGACCGTGATCGTAAATCCGGAGTCCTTCTCCCGGGAAATACACTTGCACTCCGCACGGCCGGACCGCTTTCAATATGCCGCATTCCAGAACTTCCCGGTAGATCGAATAACCGGGATATACAAGGAAACAGGCCGCGAGAAGCGCAAAGCCTCGGTACAGGAAAAGTTCCTTGTACTGTTTTTTTCTCCAGAGTGCAGGAATCCCTGCGCAGAAGAGTCCTCCGGCGAGACAGAAGAGCGCATAAGAGGGAACGCGGAAACGTCCTAGATTGTAGAATGCCGCCGCCGCGAACCAGTACAGGATCAGGAAAAGGAAGAAAAGCGCGATTCCGCGTCTGCGGAAACTTTTGCGCCCGTTGGCGAAGAGTCCCGCAAGACAGAGCAGGAGCAGGAATCCGGTCGGCAGAAATACGAACGCAGTCAGCAGAGGACTTTTCCTGCCGTTCACGGCGGGATTGATGTTGTTCGGAATATCATACTCGTTCCAGTAGAGGAGGAGTTTACGGAAGGTCAGTTCCAGATATGCCGCCGGTTCTTCGCGGAACCAGTCGAAAATGCGCATGGGGACCGACCGTTCCTCCTGGTGCTTTGTCCAGTAGTGGAAGGAAGGCGGATATTCGAGTCCGCCGGGCGGTGACTCTTTGGTGTTGCCGAGCGCAAGAACCGCCCCGCCTGCCGTGGACGGTCCCTTCAGCGTCCCGTATTTCACCGAATTGACTGCCGCGAACGGAATCTGCGGCAGAACCGTTCCGAGGAGCACCATGGAAACGGCGAGAGCGAACGCCTGTCCCGATTTCCGTCCGGATCTCCACTCTCCCCAGAAGCAGGCCAGCAGAACCGGCGGCAGGAAGCACCATGCGTTTCCGCGCGTCAGGATGGCGAAGGAAAGCACGATTCCGGTCAGGAGCCAGCGGAACCATCTTCCCCTGTCCATTGCTTTGAGCGTGAGATAGAGCAGAAGAACAAACCAGAAGAGCTGGGTGGTTTCGATCAGACGGTAGGAGGTGTAGAGAATCGCCAGACGGCTCAGCGCCAGAAGGAGAGCCGCGATGATTCCGGCTGTTTTTCCGGCGATGCGCGCTCCGACGAGTCCCGTGAGCAGGATGGCGAATCCTCCGCAAAGCGATTGCGCAAGGATCACCATGAAATTCGATGGGCCGGTCAGAATCTGGATCAGCGGCAGGAATACCGCGTAATAGAATGGCTGATAATAAAACTCGTTCGGAAAGATTCCCTGAAGGATCTGTTCCGAAAGAGTTTTGTAGGTTGCCATATCGGTCACGGAAGAGGGCGCGAACGCTGCTGGATCGGATGCAATCAGCTGGAGGCCGACGATCAGGCGCAGCAGGAATCCCGCGGCGGCGACCGCAGCCAGCAGAAGCAGAAAACGATTTTTCCCGTGCCGGTTGGACATTCCGGTCAGAAGCTCATGAGTTCTTTTTCTTTGTCTTCCATGAGCAGGTCAATGTGAGCGATTGATTTGTCGGTGACCTTCTGAATCTGTTCAAGGATGTCTTTGAGTTCATCCTCGGTGATTTCGGAGGCTTTCTGTGCTTTTTTCGCGACTTCGTTTGCGTCGCGGCGGATATTGCGCACAGCGACTCTGGCTTCCTCCGCGCGGGCTTTCACCTGTTTGCCGAGGGCGACGCGGCGTTCCTGGGAAAGCGGCGGAATCGGAAGGCGGATGATGCGTCCGTCGCTGACAGGGGAGATGCCGAGGTTGGATTCCCGGATCGCTTTTTCAATGACTTTTACAAGACTCTGGTCCCACGGCTGAATGGTGATGAGACGGGCTTCCGGAGTGGCGAGATTGGCAACGTCGCGGAGTCTGGATTTTGCTCCGTAGTAATCGACTGTGATATTTTCCACAAGCGCGGTTGAGGCTTTTCCGGTACGGATCGCGGAAAAGTCGTTTTTCATGGCTTCTTCAGCTTTGCCCATATTTTCCTGGGTTTCGTCTACGAGCAGCAGGATTTCGTCCGTCATTTGATTTCTCCTATGATTTTGTTTTGGATGATTGAGTCCGTTTTCAGTTTGGTTCAGGAAACGACCGTTCCTACGGAATTGTCTCCCGTGAGGACCTTGACCAGCGCTCCCGGTTCATCGAAATCGAAAACAACGATGTGCAGGTTGTTTTCCGAACAGAGGGAGAAGGCAGCGGCGTCCATGACCGCCAGCCTGCGCGCGAGTACTTCCCCGAATGAGATCGTTTCGAATCGTTTCGCGGAAGGATCTTTTTTCGGGTCTGCGGTATAGATCCCGTTGACTTTGGTCGCTTTGAACAGCGCCTGGGATTTCGTTTCCAGAGCGCGGAGTGCGGCGGTCGTATCGGTTGTGAAGTACGGCGATCCCGTGCCGCAGGCGAAGATGACAAGTTTGTGCTCATCAAGCTGCCGGAGCGCCTCAGCGCGGTTGTAGCGGGAGACGAACGGTTCCATGGCGATTGCGGAATGAAGCGCACAGTCGACTCCCGCCTCCCGGAAAGCGTTTTTGAGACAGAGCGCGTTCATGGCGGTCGCGAGCATTCCCATCTGATCCGCCGTGACGCGGTCCATCCCGCCTTTGGAGCCGGCGAGTCCGCGCCAGAGATTTCCCGCTCCGACGACCAGCGCGATCTCCACTCCGAGATCCAGCGCTTCCTTGACCCTTGCGACAACAGACGCAACCGCGTCCGGATCATATCCGTGTCCCCTGCTTCCCTGCAGGGATTCTCCGCTGATTTTCAACAGCACTCTTTGATAGACAGATGAACTCATTCCCTGATCTCCGTTTTGATTCCGTGGAATATAATCCAATAAAAGCATGAAATCAACAGGAAAAAGGATGAATCCGAAAAAAAACTCTTCCCCCGGAGCGCGACCGATGCCGAATCCGGGGGAAGAAAAATGCGGAAAGAATGTGTCTCAGCGCAGAAAATGGATTATTTCTTCGCGTTGTCTGCCGCTTTCCGGTAGACGCGGACGTAGTCGATGATATACTTCGCCGGGAAAATGGATTTGTCGACTTTTCCTCCGAGCGTTCCGCCGATTGCCAGATTCAGCAGCAGAAAATGCGGAGCACGGAAGGCGTTGAAATCTCCGATGCTGCACTGTCCGGTCTTGAAGGTGAAAATCGGTTCCTTGTCGAAGAAGAAAACGATTTTTTCGGGATCCCATTCCATGGCGAAGATGTGAAAGTCGTCTGTGAAATTGCGTTTTGTGATCTTTCCGGCGGACTGCCGGTGTTTTTTGTTTTTATCCTGCCAGTGCACGGCGGACTGGAGAATGTAATCGCCCTCTCTGTTTTTCCAGAATTCGAAGATGTCGATTTCTCCTTTTGCGGGCCATTCGCCATAGCGGTTGTCCGTTCCGATGGTCCAGAAGGCAGGCCAGACTCCCTGTCCGGGGGGAAGTTTCGCCCGCATTTCGGCTCGGCCGTAGAGGAACGTGAAGGTTTTCGAGGTGATGAGTCCGGCGGAGGTGACCTCGATATTCTTCCGGTTGAATTTCCAGTTTTTGGAACCTTCCCTGTACCATGGATTCGGCTTGTTCTCGGAGAGCGCGACCAGATGAAGACAGCCGTCTTTGACGTAAGCGTTTTTTTCGTCGGAAGTGTACCACTGCATCTCCTTGTTGCGAAGGAAGCCCTGGTTTTCATAGACCCATTTTTTCGGATCGGGTTTTCCCGGTTTGTCGAATTCATCCGACCAGATGAGTTTCCAGCCGGGGCGTGCGGGGGATGGCGCCGGTTCCGCGGCGCTCATGCTCCATGAGCCGGTCATCAGGAGCAGGAGGGCGGGGCAAATCATTTTTTTCATGTTCATAGGTTTATCCTTTTTTTGAGGTTGCAGTTCTATGTGGGGAACGTATTCTTATTCATTGCCGGGATAGGGATGCCATCCCCAGAAGTAGGCGCGTCCAGCGCTACCCCAGGCAGGAGTGGGACAGCCGCTGAGATCGCGGTTGCCCACATGTCCGTCGAGGAAGGCGAAGTTCGCCCGGAGCAAATGGCGGAAATCCAAGGCGGAGACGTCTTTGGGCGAATAGGCGTTTTCACCCGATCCCTTGACATCGGCGATAAGCATTCTCTGCGACGGCCGCTTCACCCGTTTGTAATGGATGGTACTGTCATATCCTACTCCCCATTCCGCAGAGGGCGCTTCCCTTCCCATGTACCGGTTCAGACCATAATGGTTTGCCTCCTGAAAACTACTTGTATATTGATCACTGAGCTGTCCAGGACAGGCGAAGATTCCATATGCCTTGAGCGGTCCGCTTTCGGTTGCCTCCGGGGTCATTTTCTGGATGTGGCGGATCTGAATGTTCACCACCCAGGAGGATTTCGCACGGACCGGATCCACATAATCCAGCATCAGCGTGGATTGCCAGCGCATGTAGTTCCACGTAACGCTTTCCACGCCCCGTCCATTGTCGTGTTCGTACATCAGGGCCGCCTGTCCCAGCTGTTTGAGATTCGACATGCAGCCGATGGCCTGGGCTTTCTTCCTGGCGGAATGCAGCGCCGGCAGAAGAAGTGCCGCAAGGATCGCGATGATCGCAATGACGATGAGGAGTTCTATGAGTGTGAAACTCCCGTCTGGACGATGTTTTCTTTTCCGGTTGATTTTCCATATCCGCATAGCTTGTTCTCCTTTTTTTCGTTTTGAAATCTGAACAAAAGTTCAGGGAAGGTTCGAAATGAATTCGAGAGTGTCCCGCAGCTCCCGGGTGGTGCAGTTCTGTTCCAGCAGTTTGACGGCGGGATGGCGGTTGATCTCCGAATGGAACGGCAGCGGCAGATCGCCGGTTCCCGGACAGAGGTGCATATCGTTTCCCGCCGCCTCGTTGTTGGTGATTCTGGAATCCGACCAGTGGATTCTACCGATCCGTTCCGGGAACTTCAGGAAGTCGTAGAGATGTTTCAGACGCTCCCGGTAGGTCGGATAGACCGCGAGACTGGTCGAGGCGTGGCTGGTGTCCAGCGTCAGGAGCAGATTGGCGCATGCGGCATCCTGCTGGATTCGGAACCACTCTTCCGCCGTATCGCCGAAGAGACGCAGAGTGTCAGGTGGATACATCAGCTGGTTTTCCATACACAGTGTGATGTTTCTTTTTCCGGCAAATGCCGCCAGCTTCCGGAGCGATTCGATGAGTATGTCATATTTTCCGACGACTTTTCCGTTCTGAATTCTGGTCCCGAGCGTGTGGATCACCATCCGGTTGATGCCGTAGCGGCACCCCTCGATAAGAGCCGCTTCAATCTTCCGGAACCCTTCCGCGCGCACCGGTTCCTCCGGCGAAGCCAGGTTGATCCCGTCGTAGGGCAGATGCACTCCGCCGACAAACGGAATGTACTGTTCCCATGACGGATCGCTTTCATATCGTCCGATGTGAGCCTCCACGCCCAGATGGTTCTCCTGAAGGAAGCGGATGCTGTGGAACGGTTTTGTCAGAAGCATGGCTTTTTCTCCGGGAAGATGGGATTCAGCAGGAAGACCGGTTCGAAAAAGCCTTCCTCGTACTGTCTTTTTTTCAGGGCTCCGCGTCCGCGGACCCGGCAGTACGTGCAGGGGGGAATGGTCTCTTCGCATTCGAACGATCCGGTCAGTCCGCGGAAGGTGCGGACAGCTTTTCCGTCTGCGATGATGTCCACATCCTCCAGCGGATGGCGGATTTGAAAACCCAGACGGATTTTCCGCGGCGCATCTGCCGGGGCCTCCGGTTCTGTGAATGCAAAGACGGGATTTTCGATGAGGTTGTCGACCGTGCAGAAGAACCGTCCGGTCCGGTACGCATTGAGGATCTCCTCGTAGCTGTTCTCTTCGACCAGGAGATGATCCTGAACGAATTCTCCGGGCAGATAATCGTGACCTCCGTCGGTGAAATGACGATGGAAATCCGAGCCGCAGCGGGCGAAGATCCGGTATCCGCGGCAGAGGAGCTGATCCCATTCCGCGCCGATGTCCCAGGTCTGTTTTGCGCGCCGCTCCTTGCGGTCGACACAGGCGATGATCCGGAAAACCTCCGATGCATTTGCGATCCGTTCAAACTGTTCGATGGGAACGT
>CALXMJ010000133.1 GCA_944389445.1 uncultured Victivallales bacterium
GGCAGGCTGGGGTGCCTGCATAGTCAAATTCGGCGGCCTGGCCGATGACAATGGGGCCGGAACCGATCAGCATGATCTTCTTGATATCTTCCCGCTTAGGCATAAGAGTGCTTCCCTAATTAGAGGTTCTCCGCAGAAGCTCCGCCGGAGTGAAATTGATCAGGCGGATAGTGATTTCTTCTGCTTTCGGGGAATGAAATATACACCGCAAATTCCGATTTTTCAATAGGAATTTTCAAATTATGCATTCGGAAGGAAAAGGGAAAATCCGTCGGCCGGATCAGAATCCTCTGCGGCGTTTTCCGAGCAGAAAGACATCCTGAAGCTGTTCTGGGGTTCCCGCCTTGCGCCAGCGCGATTCGAAGGAACGTCCCTGAATGGTCTGGGCAATCGCCGCCAGAGAACGCAGATGAAAATTCCGGCGGTCCGGGCTTCCGAACAGGAAAATCACGGCATTGACATCCGTGGCATCCGGTGTAAACTCAATGCCTTCCGTGCATTTCACCATCATCATCCGGAACTGGGAACGGCCCTCAAGGGTCAGATGCGGAATTGCAACGGTCGGAGAGATCACCGTACTGGATTCCGATTCCCGGATCAGCAGCTTCTCATCCAGTTCCCGGCTGGAACATCCCAGAACAGGAGCCATCTTCCGACTGACCAGATCAAAGAGATCCGGCAGGGAAACCCGCTGATCCAGAATCATGACGGAAGAGTGTTCGACAAGATCATCGAAATCATCCTGCGCGATCCCGTCGCGATCCCGGAGAATGTCGCGAAGCTCCGTTTCGAGTCCGTGCCCGCTGATGCGGCACTTCGAGATCCGGGCAACCAGATGCATCAGAGCAAACTCCAGATGCACTTTCCGCCCGAAAATGAAGTAGAGCACCACAGCAAGCAGAACAATGCCGATCGCAATCTGAACCGCACCGAGCCCCATCTGCAAAATCAGCCAGACAAACGCAAGCATGCTCAACAGCGGCAAAACCGGGTAAAACGGAGTACGGAAGGTCGGTCGGTAATTCTGAATCTCGCTTTCCCGCAGAATAATCACGGAAATATTCGTCAGGATAAACGAAAGCATGATGACCGTGGAAGCGACTGTCACCAGACTTTCCAGATCCAGGAACAGCGACGCCACCATTACCGCGCCCGTCAGCAGCAGCGACGGCAGTGGAAGCTGTTTTTTCCCGTACACCCTGCTGAAGACTCCCGGAATCAGCTTATCCCGGCTGAGCGCAAACGGGAAACGGGCGGCAGCCATGATCCCCGCATTCGCGGTCGTGACAAACGCCATCATCGCACCGACTGTGATGATCCAGTATCCCCAGCTGCCGCGGATCGTTTTCTGAGCGGCATCCGCCAGCGGGGTCAGCGATCCGGAAAGATCCTTCCCGGGCAGCACGCCTACCGTAATAAAAAGGACAAATCCGTAAAGAAGAGTCACTGTGATGATCCCTCCGAGCATACCGAGCGGCATGTTGCGTTTCGGATTTTTCACCTCCTCGGAAACACTCGCCACATCAAGAAGTCCGCCGAATGCGACAAATACAAATGCCGCCAGCGCCATCACCTCTCCGATATTCCCCTTCCCTTCCGCAAAAAACGGAGTAAAACGATCGAACTCCACCGAAGGAACACCGGTCACAAAAAACAGTCCCATTGCCCCCAGCAGAATAAAGACCATAATATCCTGCGCCCACGCCGCGGCATTGGTTCCGATCAGATTCACAAGCAGGAAAAAGATCGTCAGACAGATTCCGCAGGCAAGACGCGGCGTTCCGATCAGCTGATACAGAAGTTCCGACATACCGAAAATCGCAAACGAACTCTTCAGCGCAATCGCACTCCAGTTGAGCAGCCCGGAAATGGTTCCGGCAAGCGGTCCCAGACTCCGTTCCGTGTAGTAATAGATTCCGCCGGCAAGCGGCATAGCGGTCGCCAGTTCGATCGTCGCAAGCGATCCGACACAGGCAAACACTCCGGCCAGCAGATAGCCAAGAATCATCGCCGGACCCACTTTCTCAAATGCTACACCCGGAAGAATAAAAATACCGGAACTGATCATCGCCCCGGTCGCGATACAAAAAACATCCAGCAGTCCCAAGGACTTGATCAACTCTTTTTTTGACATAACGACACCTTTTCCCATTTCAATTCTGCACTCCGAGTCTCCACCGGCGGAACCGGCGGAACTCCTCCTGTTGTTTCCATTCCGGAATCAAACGGAAAAAGGGCCATCGCGCTGCTGATTGGTTTCCCGAATTTTCTGAACATGAAAATGTGGAACTCTTCCGCAGACACACCCCGAATCCGGAGAAAGATGGAACTCAAAGGGCGCTGAAACTAGACACCCGCATCTCCAGAGCAATCGATGATCCGATGGACCGGAACCGTTCAGATTCTCTTCCGAATCATACGAATTTCCGCCCATCTCCTCCAGCAGGGATCCGTCGCAATCAAACAGGACACAGGGAAGCTGAGACTCCGAAATCTCTCTTCCGCTTCCGAAAACAAAAGAAAAAAGAGTCACTCCGCTGAAAAAAACAGCGAAAAACAAGACGAATCCGTTTTTTCCTTGGTTTTCCATTGCAGAGCTCCTTCCAACAAGAGTCCCGGCAGCGGATCCCGTCCGTCCCCGGGGACTGTTTCCAATGTACATTCATTAACGGATTTGTCAATCGGAAGCTCGAAAAAAAACAAAATTTGTTCCGCTCCTCTGTTTTCCCCGTCCCTGTCGGGAAAAATCATCCGCGATTTGATTTTTCTCACATCCGCCAGTATGTTATCAACTCATCGGCAGAGTCAATCATCCAGAAGGAAGGAGCCGCAAAATGCCTGATATCATCGAAGAAATCAAACACTGGAAAAAGGTGCGCAACGCCGTCATCCTTGCGCATAATTATGTACGCCCCGAAATTCAGGATATTGCTGACTTCGCAGGTGATTCCCTCGAACTGAGCATCAAAGCTAAGAATATCGAGGCGGATGTCATCGTATTCTGCGGAGTCCGCTTCATGGGAGAAACAGGAAAACTTCTCTCTCCCAACGCAATCGTCCTGCTCCCGAATCCCGATGCAGGATGCCCCATGGCCGATATGGCTTCCGCAGAAGCCGTCAGAGCTTACCGGAAGGAAAATCCGGATGATCTCCTCATTGCCTACGTAAACAGTACCGCCGATGTCAAAGCGGAAGTCGATCTCTGCTGCACCTCCGGCAACGCAGAAAAAATCATCGCATCCCTCCCGGCCGACAAAACCGTCATGTTCCTCCCGGACCGCAACCTCGGCGCAAACATGAATAAAAAACTCGGACGCTCCATGAAACTCTGGCCCGGCTGCTGCCCCATCCACGACAAGGTCACTCCAGAGATGATCGAATCCGCACGGAAAAAACATCCGGGCGCTCTCGTTCTCGTCCACCCGGAATGCAGACCCGAAGTCGTCGAAGCTGCCGACTACGCTCTCAGTACCGGCGGAATCCTGAAATTCGTTCGCGAGTCAGATCATAATCAATTCATCATCGGAACCGAAGAGGGAATCCTTCATCGACTCCGGAAAGAAAATCCCACGAAAGAATTCTTCCCACTCGAACCACTCCTCATCTGCGAGGATATGAAAAAAATCACCCTCGAAAATATCCGCGATGTCCTCCGGGATTTGAATCATCAGGTCAAACTCTCGCCGGATCAATCCAAAGCCGCTCTCGAACCAATCGACAAAATGCTCAAAAAATCTTAATCTGAGGCATCATCAAATATCAGAGGGATTAGTTGGTGGCTTCTCGCCGCTCTGTTTTCTTCTTGCTGGGGGGTGGGTTGGTGGCTTCTCGCCCCCAACACCCCTCGGCAGGACCGACGGCCCTGCACCCATCGCAAAAAATTTAATTTTTTGCTCCCATGATTGTTTCGACACCTGTCGACCAGGGGGTCAACCGAAGGTTTTCCCCCTGGACCCCCTCATCCTTATCGGCTATTCCACGTTGCGCGGCAGAAAAGGAGCAGGGAGTGCAGAGGGCGAACCATCGGTTTGCCCTTTGCCCGGCAGGTGCCGGAAAAGGGGTAAGCCGGAATTTGAAATTCCGGCGCAGGGTGCAGGGCCCGGGTGGGTCCTGCCGAGGGGTGTTGGGGCGAGAAGCCACCAACCCAAAACCCCGGCAGAAAGAGGGCGAGAAGGCACCAACTTGCCCCTTCGGGAAATAGCAGAAAGGAATCAAAGTTTCATAATTTCATCGAACCGGGAGGCGGCTTCATCCCATGCGAGTTT
>CALXMJ010000134.1 GCA_944389445.1 uncultured Victivallales bacterium
AAGGTGCATGCGGGAAGTGCGGGCAATGAATTTTCCGCCTCGCTCAACCATCTGAAATAATGCTTTGAACGTTTTGGCGGAATTCCGGAGAGAAGAGGAATTCCGCCATTCTGCGGTTCAGCGCCCGGAAGGAATTCCATTGATCCGGTAGTGGTAAAGCTGTCTGCCGAGTTCCGCTGCCGCCTCAATGAGTTCCGGTTCGCCCCGGTCCGTGACGTCGACGAATCCGCAGTAGAAGTTTTCTCCGTCCTGATAGCGTCCGACGGGACTCTGGTTCAGCCATTGGAAGTAGGTGACCCCGACAACCTGCGGATTCGAAAGAGCACTTTCCACATAGCGGGAATAGGAGTGTTTCCGGTCGGCTCTGGAGGCGCAGCTCTGGATTCCGCCTGCGGGGATTCCTCCATCCATCAGCCCGAAATGGTATTCCGTGACGAGCACGGGCTTGTCCAGCGGTTTCGGCAGCGAAAGATCCGCAACCGAGTGACGGTACAGATTCAGCGAAATGACATCCAGATACGGCGCGGCAATCCCTATGACCCGGACCGGATAATCATGCATTCTGGAACCGAGATACAGTTTGTGCGGTGCGCATTGTTTCAGAACCTCCCGGTTGATTTTGAAATAGGTCCGGATGATCTCGTCATTGAACGCGGTAAGATCGTTCAGCCCCTGTTTTGTCTCTGGCAGATCCGTTGCAGTCAGGAAGCCATCCCAGGTTTTGAAATTGCGTTTCCACGCCCGGTTGAAGGCGTTCAGGTCATTGCGGTAGTTCTTTTTGAGATATTCCAGAAAGGCCTTTTTGGAATATTGCGAGGCAGGCGAGCGGATGACATCCGCGGCAAAGCGGTTCGCGCTTCCCCATTTCACTTCATTGTCGATGCAGTAGCCGATGCAATAGGGATCGTTGAGCGTGAAGCGGTATCGTCCGGTGAATTCCGCTTTCAGTTTCCGCGGGTACTGCGGATCGAAGACGTCGAAGAAGACCCCTTTGCCGCTGTTGAGTCTCGGACGGTTCCCGGCAAGATTGTGAATGTACGGAATTTTCGCGTTTTCTGTCAGAGGCAGGTAACTGTTGACTCCGATCAGATTGAGGCCCCATGCGGGGAGTCTCAGTGCGGTTGTCCGGATGAACTCTTCCGGATATTTTTTCCCGTATTTTGCGATCAGGTTGCGCAGGTTGAAGTTGAAGGAGGTCAGTTTTCCTTTTGTTTTTGCGTACCAGGAGGCTCCGCTGTATTCTGTCAGCCAGCACGGGGCATAGAGGGGATCGTTTTTCGGCGGAAGTTTCTCGAACCAGTGTTCGCGGCGGGTGACGGGAGTCGTGTCCGACCAGCGGATTCCCTGAACGCCGTGACCCCAGTAGAGTTTGCCTTCCGGATCGACCAGATACCATTTGCCCTGATGTTTACGGGGATGGAAATGTCCTGTCGCGGGGAAGGACGGACCGTTTTTCCAGCCGCCGTAGCGTGTCCATTCCGGATTCGGTTTTGTGTTTTTCAGGCGCTCCAGCTCCTGCCGGGCACTTTCGCGCAGTTCGCGGTCGGAGCGGACCGGAGTGCGGTGCTCGGCATGTCTGTATTGTCCGAAAGCGTCGATGCAGGGGAAGAATTTCGCGGGATCGGAAAGCTCCGGCTTCAGCGGCGCAACCGGATTTTCCAGACGGATGTTCGACAGTTCAAAACGATGCTCCTTTCCGCGCCAGCCGACCGAATTGACAAAGATCCGGATCTCGTCGATGCGGTCCAGATGACTGCGCTGACTCTCCGTGGATCCTGGATATCCATCCAATGCCTTGTATATTCCGGTACTCACCATCGGATCCTTGAGTTTTCCGCCGTGATCCCGGTAGAAAGGAACCCGGCAGGTAAATTTCTCATTCGGCCGCAGAGCGATTCCCCCTTTGCTCCGATAAAGCCTTTTTCTGTTCGAGTCCAGACAGATCAATTCCACTTGGAGTTCTCCGGAGAAATCGTCTGTCCGGTTTTGGACATCAAAAGCGATTGCAGAAAATCCTTTGGAGGAAAAACCTTTTCCGGAAGGGGCTCTCAACAGGATTCCAGACCATTTCGGACTGTCAGCCGGAATGTGAAGGTCCAGTTTTCCATTTTTTATTTTGTAGTTGCTGATACCCATTTTCCCAATGCCTGTCTGCATTTTTGAAAAGTCGAATAGAAGCTTTGCATTTTTTTCCGCTCCATGGAGAACGGAAAACACACTCAGAAGAAGAGCAGAAAGGAGTGTTTTTTGCATGAACATACGTTGATTTCCTGTGGTTAGTCGTTGTATAGATAGAGGGTTTTTCCCCATCCGTTGGGATATTTGGGATTCAGTGGAAGCACATCCCAGACTCCTGTGCGTGTCGGCGTTGCGGCGCGGATGGAGGAGAGGTGTCCATCGACCCAGAGGATGTTGCAGTTCATTTCGTGATAAGGAAAGAAAACGGCGTTGTCGCTGCTGGTCCTGGAAACGTCAAGAGAGTGTTTCATGTAATTGGCCGTCTCCACGCCGGAAATGCTGTCTGCCGCATAGATCCGGCTCGTCGGACGTTTCACTTCCGGCAGCTTGATTCTGCGTTTGGTGCTCCAGTTGTAAACGAACGTCGCCCGGTTGACTCCATACACATTCCCCGTTTTCCACCAGGGATAGGTATG
>CALXMJ010000135.1 GCA_944389445.1 uncultured Victivallales bacterium
ATCCCGCCGGCGGAGCCCTTTTCAGACCTGCCTCCGCAGAAATTTACATTGACGGAGTACGCGTTGGCAACGGCGGAGAAACATTCTCCGTCCCGGCAGGAAAGCACCGCATGGAAATCAGAGCGGATGGATACAAAACCAGCTCTTTCGACATCAATGTCACCGGCGATGCCGTCATCACATCCAAACTGGCAAAATAAGGAGCTGTAAAAATGAAAAAATGGTTTCTCACGTTTCTCTTTCTCTCTGTTCTTGCATACGCGCTTCCCGGAGCGGACAAACTTGCCGTGGCCGAACCTGTCGCAAAAGGAGGCCTGAACCCGCAGGAAATCGAAGCGCTCTGGTCCATGCTCGAAAGCTCCGTCGACGGAGGGTACGAACTGATCTCCCGTTCCGCCGTCAAATCCATGATGACGGAAATCGGCTTCACAACCAGTTCCGATCTCGTGGAGCTGAACTCCGCTCAGAAAGCAAAACTCGGACAAATCAAGACGGTGAAATACATTTTCCTGCCGACCGTCAGCAAACTAGGTTCCAGACTCAACGTCTCCTTCATGCTGCTGGATGTCTCCACCGGAGAAATCGATCCCGTCAGGAAGACTTCCGAAACTGTGGGATCGCTCGATGAACTGTCTGACAAACTTCCCGATATCCTGAATGAAATCGGACTCGGACGTGCTGCGAAAAAACGCGGCATCTCCGCGATTCTGTCGCCTGTCATCCGCGTAAAGGGTGCACCGGACTATCTGCCGGAAAACTTCAACACCGCTCTGGAAAATCATCTTCTTGAACACAAGATCCGTCTCCAGAATCTTCAGTCCGTTGCAAAAATTCTGAAAAAAAACAGGATTGACAATCTCTATGAGGCGGAACCCTCCATGTTCATGCGGATCGGGAAACTGCTCCGCGCGGACTATCTTGTGCAGCCCTCCATCAACCGCTATTCCATTCTTATGAAAAAGGAATATATCAAGGCTTCCAAAAGGACTCGGGTATCCTGCATCGGCAATATCGGCGGCAATATTCGGATCATCTCGGCTCAGACAGGAGAGCTCACAGCCAGCATTCCGTTCAGCAAGCGCGTCAATTTCGATGACATCAATGATGACACGGATGACTGGACCGCTCGCGATTACGGACAATATCTGATTGATCAGGCTCTGCCCGACGTCTGCAGAAAAGTCACACAGCAACTGAAATAAGACATCATTCGGAATGCGGAACTCTTCCGGAATCCGCGCCATCACGATTGCAAAGGAGATCCCCGAAACCATGCGGAAGAAGTTTACAACAGGACTGCCGTTCCTGCCGCTGCTTCTCGCCGGAGCGGCAGCGGTCTTTTCGCTTTCCGGATGTTCCAGCATTGTCAACTCCCATCGCCAGAAAGAAGCAATGATGGAAGATTATCTTGCAGGGAACAACAGCGGAGTCCTCAGGAAAATTGCCGACAAACTGGAATCCGCCCGGAATACCGGCGATGAAGTCATGTGGCATCTGGAAGCCGGGTCCATGTACTTCCATACCGGCGACTTCGCAAAAAGCCTCAACCACTTCCGGACCGCGGAAAACCTGATCGCCGAATATGACGACCGCGCCATCATCAGCATGCGCGATGCCGCAGCCGAAGGCGCCATGACGGTCACGAACTTGAACGCCATTCCATATCGAGGTTTCTGCCGTGACAGGATCCTTCTTGCGGTTTACCAGTCGCTTAACTATCTCGGACTCGGCAGGGAGGACTCCTTCCGCGCCCAGATCCGCCGTTTGCGCGACGAACAGAAAAAAATCATGGAGGATTATCAGAAATTCTTTGAAGAAGAACAAAAATCCTTCAAGGCGGTCGAAGAAAAACAGAAATCTCAGACAGCCTCCGCTCAGACAACTCCCTTCGCTTCAGAAGGCAAAACATCATCCGCCTTGACGAAAGCCTCCGGTACGGAATCCACAGACGCCGATGCCAACGGCAATTCCCTGAAAGCATCCACGGGAAAAACCACTCCGCAGACGGGAACAAAAAAAGAACGGACTCTCATCGAACAAAACACCCGGAACAAGGAGTTCAGGGAAAGCATCGAAGAGATGAAACGGGTCGCGAACCGCGGCTATGGAAACTTTCTGAATCCTCTGGCAATCTTTCTCTCCGCCCTCGGTTCGGTACGCGACGACAACTATCAGAATGCCGGAATCGACTTCCAGCGTCTCTACGAAGCAATGCCCGGCAACTCCATGATCCAGCGCTACTATGTAACAGCTCTCAAAGAAAACAGACAGAAAATTCCTGAGAATCTGAAACATGTCAAGCCGTTCGGATTTCCTCTCGGCCGCGACTGCGTCTTTGTGATCTTCGCCAACGGCCGCAGCGCCGCCTTCCGCCAGATTGCGATCTATTTCCCGGTTATGGTCGCCTGGCCGGTCTGTGAATACTATCCGGCGCCGTGGAAAACTCTTCAGGTTACCGCGGACGGCAAACAATACGACACAGCAATCATCGCCGATATGGACGGCATTCTCTCTCAGGAATACAATCAGCGTCTTCCCGCCATGATTACGCGCATCATCCTGAGCACGGCGGTCAAAGAAGGCGGCAGTTATGCGGCGGCCATTGCGGTTGGCAGACAGAATATTCTCGCGGGCGGAGCGGTCTATCTCGGTTCCGTCGTCTATCGTGCGGCTTTCAACACCGCGGATACCCGCAGCTGGGAAATCCTCCCGAAAGAGTTCCAGCTGACCCAGTTTCCGATGCCGGCCGATCATAAAATCACGATTGCTCCGGATGGACGCAAACCCGAAACAGTCGAACTGCCGGAGAAGTGCCGTTCGGCGATCGTTTATGTAAATGCTCCGAGCGAACGGGTTCTCTCATATCAGGTTTTCGGACTTAACTCAAAATAGGAGATGCCATATGAAAAAAGTATATTTATGCGCCATGCTTGCCGGGCTTCTTCTCGGAGGTTCCGGGTGTCAGAACACAGCAAATTCCATTGAAAACGCAGACAAAACCATGCAGACGAACACCATTGCCGACCGCCGTTTCGTCACAGACGGCTGGCTGCGCGACCGCCTGAAACTCACCGGACTGAACACCAGCACCACTCCGGACGGCCTTCTGCGCATCCAGCTGACGGCGGTCAATGTCCGGACCGGCGTCTTCGATCAGCTGTGGAGCGGCATAACAGGCGATAATCCCTACAAGATCAAGTATCGCATCACCTGGTTCGACAAAGGCGGCATGGCTGTGGAATCCATTCTCTCCACATGGCAGGAAACAACGGTCATTCCCGGAGAAACGGTCCGGATTCAGTCCGTCGCCCCGACCCCGGAATGCAAGGATTTCTCCATCACCCTGCTCGAAGCCGAATAACCAACATTCATCAATATAAAGGAGTTCTGCAAAATGAAAAAAATGATCTGTCTTCCCGTTGCCGCTGTTCTCTGCGGCCTCTTTGCCGGCTGCGCATCCACAACAGTATTCGATGCAAGCGATCCGACCGTCAACACGGCTCGGGCAATCGGAACCGTCTCCCATGCGGAATGTCTCATGGCGGCCCGTGCCGCGGCGGAAAGTGCAATGACCAGCCCGGCGTTCTCCCGCTTCATCAAACGTTACCAGATCGAACAGAAAGACGAGCTGGCAGCGCCTCTGATGCAGGTCGGCTATCTGAAAAATGACACGAACGATCCGGATCTCCAGATGAATCTCGTCACGGATGAACTCTGCACAGCTCTGATGAATTCCGGCAAGGTGGAAGTCACTCTGGCAACCGGACGCGATGCATCCCAAACCTTTGCGGAAGCCCGTGACCTGAAGAAAGACAAGAACTTCAAACAAAGCACCGTTGCCAAAAAAGGCACTCTGGAAGCGCCGCGTTTAAGTCTGGAAGGTTCCATCATTTCCAATGTCGTCCGCCAGGGCCGGGATACGGTTCAGGTTTATTCGTTCAATTTGAAGATGGCGGATATCCGGAGCGGCAAGGTCATCTGGAGCTACAATAAACCGTTCGGAACGAAAAAGACAAGAGGTATTTTCGGAGATTGAATCCGGGAAAACAGGAAGGAATTTCCCCGGAACCGGACGAGACGCCATCGTCCGGTTTTTCATTTTCACAAGAAGCTTTTCCCGGAATCCGCCGGAGAGAGCACGCCTCCGCGGAAAGGGGAATCTGTCAAGTTTTTTTCGGGGATTTTTTTAACTTTTATTCTTCTTTCAGGAATTGATTTCCCGGAAAAACAATCTATATTGACATTGTATTTTCCAACGTTTTTCAACCCCTAAACCATAAGGAAAGACAATGTCGAACGAAAGACCGATCTATGACATCGGAACAGAGATCTGGAACCGGAAATATCGTTACCATGGTTCCGAAGACGTGCCGGAAGACAAAACCAAGAACGATACCATTCTCCGGGTGGCAAAAGCGGCGGCGGCAAAAGAGAAAGACCGCGAATTCTGGACAAAAAAATTCATGGAGGCGCTCTCCGATTTCAAATTCATCCCCGGCGGACGGATCGTCGCCAACGCCGGCACGAAGAGAACCGAAGTCACCATGTTCAACTGCTTTGTCATGAACCGGATCTCCGACTCCATCGACGGTATTTTCGAAACGGTCAAGGAATCCGCGCTGACCCAGAAACAGGGCGGCGGCGTCGGATTCGATTTCTCCACCATCCGTCCGACCGGTTCCCCGATCAAAGGCTGCGAAGCCTCCGCTTCCGGACCGCTCAGTTTCATGCAGGTCCTCGACTCCACATGCCGCACAATCATGAGCGCCGGTCAGCGCCGCGGGGCACAGATGGGCATCATGCGCTGCGACCATCCCGATATTGAAAGATTCATCACCGCAAAACGCGGAAACGCGGCTCTGCAGATGTTCAATCTCTCCGTCGCCATCACCGATGAATTCATTGAAGCGGTCAAAAAGGACGCCCCCTGGGACCTGAAATTCGAAGGAGTCGTCTACAAGACCATCAAGGCGCGCGATCTCTGGGAACTCATCATGAAGTCCACCTACGATTTCGCCGAACCGGGATTCATCCTGATCGACCGGATCAACAGCATGAACAATCTCTACTATATCGAAGAGATCCGCGCGACCAATCCCTGCGGAGAACAGCCGCTGCCGCCTTACGGAGCGTGCCTCCTCGGCTCCCTGAATCTTTCCCGCTTCGTCAAATATCCGTTCACCAATGAAGCGAAGGTCGATTTCGATCTCATCCGTGAAACGGTCACCACCGCGGTCCGCCTTCTCGACAACGTGATCGATCTCAGCAACTATCCGCTGGAAAAGCAGAAAAATGAAGCGAAATCCAAACGCAGAATGGGAATCGGAATCACCGGTCTCGCCGATCTCTTCCTCTTCCTCGGAGTCGAATACGGAACCCGTGAATCCGTCGAACTTGCTTCGGAAATCATGCGCACAATCACGATCGCGGCCTATCGCGCCAGCGTGGAGCTTGCGAAGGAAAAAGGCGCCTTCCCCCTGTTCGATGCGGAAAAATACTGTGCGGGAAAATTCGTCTCCAAACTGCCGGAGGACCTGATTGCCGATATCCGGAAGTACGGAATCCGCAACTCCCACCTGACTTCGGTCGCTCCGACGGGGACCATCAGTCTGCTCGCCGGAAATGTCTCCAGCGGACTCGAACCGGTCTTCGCCTTCAAGTACACCCGAAAGGTCCGCAACGGAACCGACGCCGACGGCATTTCCGAATTCGATGTTGCCGATTATGCCTATGCGGAATACCTGAAACTCCATCCGGAAGCCGCCGATCTTGCCAAACTGCCTTCCTATTTTGTAAACGCCTCGAACATCACCCCGATGGCACACCTTTCCGTGCAGGCGGCTCTCCAGGAGTGGGTCGACAGCTCCATCTCCAAGACGATCAACGTCCCGGCGGATTTCCCCTACGAGGACTTCAAAGGCATCTACATGAAAGCCTATGAACTTGGACTCAAGGGATGCACCACCTTCCGCCCCTCCGAACACTTCACCGGAGTCCTCGTTGCCAACGATGACAAGAAGAAGAAGGAGGAAGAGAAAAAGAAAGAGGAGCCGAAGCCCGCCACGATCATCTCCCGCCCGGTCCCGCCGAAACGCCCGAAGGAACTGGAGGGAACCACCTACAAGATCAAAACGCCGCTTGCCGCCGACGCCCTCTACGTCACCATCAACGACATCATTGAGGAGGACGGCCGCCGGCATCCGTATGAGCTTTTCATCAACACGAAGAATCTTCAGTACTTCAGCTGGATCGTCGCCATGACGCGTCTGATCTCCGCGGTTTTCCGGCACGATCCCGCACCGAAATTCCTTGTCGAGGAGCTCAAGAGCATCTACGATCCCAACGGCGGATATTTCAGTGAAGGAGCTTACATTCCCAGTCTTGCGGCGGCCATCGGAAAGGTCATCGAGCGGCATCTTTCCAAGCTCGGAATCATCGAACCGAAAAAGCCGGTCGCGGAACTCGATCACGGACACAATGACTCCCATGCGGAAGTCGATGACAAGCACCTGATGATCTGCCCCCACTACAACGAAAAGAAGCTCACCATGCAGGAAAACTGCATGAAGTGCCTCGCCTGCGGCTACAGCAAATGCGGCTGATCCGCGGAGCGTGAACCATGCTTTATCTGCTGGCTGAACTCCGGGACTGTTTCGGTCCGCTGCGACTGTTCGAATATGTGACCTTCCGCTCGGGGGGAGCGCTGGTCACGGCAATGCTGCTGGTGATTTTCCTCGGGCCGTGGACCATCCGGCAGCTGAAGAAATTCTGCGTACCGAAATCGGCGCGTCTGGAAGGACTGGTCGATGAGAAATTCGTCGACCATTCCAAAGACAAGACGCCGACGATGGGCGGACTGCTGATCGTATTCGCGATCGCTGTCGCCACAATCTTCTGGGGCGATCTTTCCAACCGGATGGTTCTGGTGTTTCTCATTGTCCTGCTCCCGCTGACGGCGCTCGGATTTTACGACGACTACATCAAGGTCAAATACAAGCGAAGTGTACGGGATGGAGTCTCCGGCAAGATGAAACTGCTTATTCAGGCGCTGGTCAGCCTGATTGCGCTGTACATCATCTACAAGATGCCGGATACGATGACGACTAAATTTCTGATTCCGTTCTGCAAGGATCCTGTCTGTCTCAAGCCCGCAGGCGAAACAATCCAGTTCTGGCTTCCGACGCAGATTCTGGCGCATCCGCTCTTCACCTTTGCCGCGTCCTGGGGACTCGCCGTGATCGGGCTCATCTTTCTGGCCAACACGGTGCTTGTCACATTCTTCAGCAACGCCGTGAATCTGACCGACGGCAAGGATGGACTTGCCGCAGGCTGCACGGTCTTCTGTGTTCTCTCCTTTGCGGCGGTCGCCTACATGCACGGGCACATCGAATTTGCGAAATATCTTTCCATTCCGTACATTCCGGAACTGGGAGAGGTCAGCGTATTCGCTTCGGCAATGGCGGGTGCGTGCATCGGTTTCCTGTGGTACAACTGCAAACCGGCATCGGTTTTCATGGGCGATACGGGCAGTCTTCCGCTGGGAGGCTGTATCGGTTTGATCTCGGTGCTGATGGGCCAGCAGTTCCTGCTGATCATCATCGGATTCGTCTTTCTGATGGAAGGTTTTTCGGTCATGATTCAGGTAGCGAGTTTCAAACTCACAGGCAAACGGGTCTTTCTCTGTGCGCCGATTCATCATCATTTTGAACAGAAGGGATGGAGCGAAACCCAGATCGTCACTCGGTTCTGGATCATTGCCGGACTCTGTGCTCTGATCGGGCTGGCATCCCTCAAACTCAGATAAGAAAGGCAGATATCATGTACAGAACCGAAACCGACAGCATGGGGCAAATTGAAGTCCCGGCGGAAAAATACTGGGGCGCGCAGACGCAGCGCTCCCTGATCCACTTCAACATCGGCGACGATCTCATTCCGCTGGAGGTCATCCGCGGGCTCGTCCTCGTCAAAAAGGCCTCCGCCGAAACGAACTGCGAACTCGGACTCCTGCCGAAGGAACTCTGCTCCGCCATCGTCGGTGTCTGCGATGAAATCATCAACGGCGATTACAACGCCCAGTTCCCCCTCAAGGTCTGGATGACCGGCAGCGGAACCCAGAGCAACATGAACGTGAACGAAGTCATCTCGAACCGCGCAAACGAACTGCTCGGCGGGGAGAAGGGCTCCAGGAAACCGGTTCATCCGAACGATCACGTCAACATGTCGCAGTCCTCGAACGACACGTTTCCGGCGGCGATGCACATTGCCGCCGCTGAAATGATCGTCCGGAAACTGCTCCCCGCTCTTCAGCACTGCCGGGATGTCCTCGACAAAAAGCGCCAGGAATTCGATGGAATCGTCAAAATCGGCCGCACCCATCTTCAGGACGCCGTCCCGCTGACGCTCGGACAGGAATTCTCCGGCTATGTTGCCCAGCTCAATGCGGCGATCCGGCGGATCGAAGCCGTTCTCCCGGAACTCTATGAACTGGCGCTCGGCGGAACCGCCGTCGGAACCGGACTCAATGCGCCGAAGGGATTCGCGGAGAAAGCGGCGGAAAAAATCGCAGCCCTGACCAGTCTGCCCTTCCGTTCAGCGGAAAACAAATTCTCGGTGCTTGCCGGACACGATGCGATTGTCGCCGCCTCCTCCGCCGTCAAAGCCTGCGCCTGCGCGATGATGAAGATCGCCAACGACATCCGCTGGCTGGCATCCGGTCCGCGCTGCGGCATCGGCGAGCTGATCCTGCCAGAAAACGAACCGGGCTCCTCGATCATGCCCGGAAAGGTCAATCCGACCCAGTGCGAGGCGATGACCATGGTCTGCACCCAGATCGTCGGACTCGACGCCGCCATCTCCTTTGCCGACACCCAGGGCAATTTCGAACTGAACGTCTTCAAACCGATGATGATTTTCGATCTGCTCGAAGAAGTTCGCCTGCTTTCCGACGCCTCCAGCAGCTTCACCAAATATGCGCTGGAAGGACTCAAAGCCGATGAAAAACGCATCTCCGAACTTGTCAACCGCTCTTTGATGCTGGTCACGGCGCTCAGTCCCGCGATCGGCTATGACAACGCCTCGAAAATCGCCAAGCACGCGCATCATCACGGACTCACGCTGAAAGAGGCGTGTCTGGAACTCGGCTTCCTCTCCGCGGAGGAGTTCGACCGGATCGTCCGTCCGGAAAAGATGGTAAACCGTTGATCGACCTGCCCGTCCAGACCGTTCTCCCGCAAGTCGCGGAGGCTCTGCGAGCACGCGGTGCGGCGGTACTCTCCGCCGCGCCCGGCGCGGGAAAAACAACACTGGTGCCGCCCTTTCTGCTGAAAGAGCTCTGTCCGCCGGGGAAAAAGATCGTCATGCTGGAACCGCGCCGTCTTGCGGCACGGGCATCCGCGCGCCGAATCGCCGCAATCATGGGGGAACAGGTCGGAGGAACGGTCGGCTACCGGACAAGGTTCGATACGAAAGTCTCCTCCGCCACCCGGATCGAAGTGCTGACGGAAGGAATCCTGACACGTCTGATTCAGGAGGATCCCGGACTTGCCGGAATCGACACGGTCATTTTCGACGAGTTCCACGAGCGCAGCATCCATGCGGATCTGGCGCTGGCACTCTGCCTCGACATCCGCTCCGCCCTGCGCGACGACCTGAAACTGCTCGTCATGTCCGCCACCATTGATACGGCTGGAGTTTCCGCTCTTCTGGGCTCCGCTCCGGTCATTGAAAGTCCGGGAAAGATGTATCCGGTCAGGACGGTCTACCGGAAACGGCTTGATCCTGCCGCTCCGCTGGAACGGGATGCGGTCTCGGCAATCCGGACGGCGGTCCAGAGCGATCCCGGCGATCTTCTCGTCTTTCTTCCCGGAGAAGGAGAGATCCGGCGGACCGCCGCTCTGCTTGAAGAATCTCCGCTTCCCGGTACAGTCATCCGTCCCCTGTACGGGAATCTTCCTCAGGCGGAACAGGATGCCGCTCTTGATCCCGATCCGCAGGAACGGCGCAAAATCATACTCTCCACCTCCATCGCAGAGACAAGTCTGACGATCGAGAACATCCGGATCGTGATCGACTGCGGAAGAATGCGCGTGCCGAAATTCTCGCCCCGCAACGGCATGAACCGTCTGGAAACGGTACGTGTCTCGAAGGCGTCCGCGGATCAGAGACGCGGACGCGCCGGACGAACCGCTCCCGGAGTCTGTTACCGGCTCTGGACCCCCGAAGAGGAACTCCGCCTTCCCGAGTTCAATACGCCCGAAATTCTGGAATCCGATCTGGTTCCGCTCGTTCTGGAACTGGGCAGCTGGGGTCTGCGGACCGATCAATATGATTCGCTGAACTGGATGGATCCGCCACCCGCCTCCCGCATCTCACAAGCGGCGGAACTGCTGCGCTCCATCGGGGCATTCAATGCTCAGGACGGCATCACGCCTCATGGGAAAGCCCTCCTCAAACTGCCGATGCATCCGCGTCTTGCGCATGCGGTTCTGAAATCGAAAGAACTCGGATTCGGATATACCGCATGCTGTATTGCGGCTCTGCTCGGAGAACGGGATCTTCTCCGGAACACGGAATCCGATCTGCGGCTTCGTCTGGCGGCGCTCGAAGGAAAGTATGCCTGCGACGCCGGAGCTGTACGACGCATCCGTGACGCCGCCGCCCAATGCGCGGCATCCGCCGGCATCCGGGAGAAGAAGATTGATCAGGATGCGGCTGGAGTCATCGTCTCGTTCGCCTATCCGGACCGGATCGGACACAGCCGTTCGCCGCGCTCGGGCGAGTATGCTCTTTCGAATGGAACGGGGGCAAAACTCCGGAAAGAGGATCCGGTCAGCGGATGCGAATTCATTGCGGCGGCCTCGGTCGAAGGAGAAGGAAACAGACAGATCATCTTCACGGCCGCCCCGCTCTCCTTTCCAGAAATCGAACAGTTTTCACCGGAATTGATTTCGGAGGATTTTCATGTCCACTGGAATCCGGAACGGAAAGCTGTGGAAGCGGAAAAACAGACCCGCGTCGGACTTATGACCGTCTCGGCGACAAACGCGCTGAACACTCTGCCGCGCGAGCGTCTTCTGTCGGCGTATCTTGCCGGAATCCGGGAAGAGGGCATCGCCGCGCTGCCGTTTGAGAAGGAGAGCGAATCGCTGCGGGAACGAGTGGCATTCCTCCGGCGCTTCGTTCCGGATGATTTTCCCGACCTTTCGGACGAAGGACTTCTGAACTCGCTGGAACAGTGGCTGGGACCATTTGTCGAAGGATTCACCCAGCTCGGCCAGTTGAAAAAGATCTCTCTGCATACGGCGCTGGAAACCCTGCTGAACCATAAACAGCGGACAGAGCTGGCCCGTCTCGCCCCGGATCGGATAGAGGTTCCGAGCGGTTCGCGAATCCGCGTTGACTACTCCTCTCCGGATGGAGTTCCGTTTCTATCGGTCAAACTCCAGGAGCTGTTCGGGATGCTGGAGACTCCGCGGGTTGCCGGCGGGCGGGTCCCGGTGACGATCCGGATTCTCTCTCCGGCGATGCGACCGGTGCAGACGACCTCGGATCTGAAACATTTCTGGGCGGAGAGTTATTTTCTGGTCCGGAAGGATCTCCGCGGACGCTATCCGAAACACGACTGGCCGGAAAATCCGCTGGAAGCCCTGCCGCATCGCGGCGTGAAACGCAAATAATTCCATGCCCGCCGTACCGATTCCCGCACCGGGAATCCCCGTTCCCCGCCTGTGCAAGCCGGAATCTTACTGAACAATATTTCCGGCGGGGAACAGGCAGGAAACCGAGAAAAATCCTTTGAAGAAACGCCGCTTCTTTTCAGCAAAAAAAGATTCCGATTTGCATTTTCAGGGAAAAGGGGTTATATTTTTACTGTTGAAAAAGGATTTCAACAGTCAGGCATGGCCGAAACGGGCTGTTCCGCTTTCCGGTATCGTGGAATTCGGTCGGTATCGCGCCCCGAAGGAAACGTCGGAGTCCGATACCGCTATTCCGCATTACCGCGATCAGAACCCAGTCCCGGTCATTCCTGTTTTCAAAATTTACAGTCGGAACACGAACCACGCGGCTACCGATTCAAGCCGCAATACAGAAGGATTGTATTTTTATGCAGGAAACAAAAGTCAGTGTGGAAATCACCGCCGGCAAGACGATGGAAATCTCTACCGGAAAAATCGCTCATCTCGCAAACGGCTCATGCGTGGTCAGACAGGGTGACACCTGTGTGCTCGCAGCGGTCTGCTCCGGACCGGCACGGAAGGGATCGGATTTCTTCCCGCTCCAGGTCGATTACCGCGAAAAATTCGCTGCCGCCGGCAGATTCCCCGGAGGATTCGTCAAACGCGAAGGACGCCCCTCCGACAAGGAAATTCTCACTATGCGCATGACCGACCGTCCGCTGCGTCCCCTCTTCCCCGAAGGATTCTTCGATGAAGTCCAGGTCTACGGAATGCTTCTCTCCTTCGATGGAAAATACGATGCCGACACCCTCTTCATGCTCGGCGCCTCCGCCGCGCTCTGTCTTTCCGATCTGCCTTTCCAGGGCCCCGTCGGAGCCGTCAGAGTCGGATACATCAACGGCCAGTTCATCGCAAATCCGACACTTGAAGAGATGGAGGAAAGCGAAATCGAACTTGTCTACGCCGGCAAGGAAGACCAGGTCATCATGATCGAAGGCGAGGCGAAGGAGTGTTCCGAACAGCTTCTCGCCGACGCCATGTATTTTGCCAATGAAATCATCAAAAAGCAGTGCGCAGTCCAGCGCGAACTCGCGGAAAAAGCCGGACGCGCCAAAAAGACCCCGGAACTGCATCTCGTCCCCGAGGAGGTCATGAACGCCATCGACGAATCCTGCCGCGACACCATCGAGGCGGCCGCATTCCTCCCGGGCAAGGAAGAACGCAGCAAGGCGCTCGATGTGGTCCTGGCAAAGGTTCTCGAAGACCTCAAGCCGAAATTTGAGGAATCCCTCGGCGAAGATTTTGAATTCTATGTCAAGATGGGCTTCGACAAGCGGGTCCAGAAAGCGGTCCGCTCCGCGATTCTCGACAAACACATGCGCATGGACGGCCGCGGCATCACCGATCTCCGTCCGCTTTCCGCCGAAGTCGGCGTGCTTCCGGTGGTTCACGGAACGGGACTCTTCTCCCGCGGAGAGACGCAGGCGCTCGTGATCGCCACTCTCGGCGGACCGCAGGATGCTCAGGAATACGACAACGTCTGCAGCCTCAACAAGAGCAAAAAATTCTATCTTCAGTACAACTTCCCGAACTACTCGGTCGGAGAAGTCGGAAAAGTCACGGGACCTGGCCGGCGCGAAATCGGACATGGAAATCTGGCGGAACGCTCCGTGGCGCAGGTCTTCCCCAAGGACTTCCCGTACACGGTGCGCTGCGTTTCGGAGATCATGGCGTCCAACGGCTCGACCTCGATGGCGTCCGTCTGCGGAGCGACCCTCGCACTGATGGATGCGGGAGTTCCCATCACATCTCCGGTCGTCGGCATCTCCTGCGGACTGGTTACCGATGACACCGGAAAGGAGCTGATCCTCACCGACATCATCGGCGCGGAGGA
>CALXMJ010000136.1 GCA_944389445.1 uncultured Victivallales bacterium
TCCGGGATCCGGAGAAACGGCCGGATGCGGTCTGCTGCCTCAACGACATCTGCGCGGGAGAGTTCATCCGGATCATGCGCAGAAGGGGGATTCCGCTGGACGGGATCCGGCTCTCGGGATTCGACCATGCGCCGCTGATCACCTTTCTTCCGCATGAGCTTCTGACGGTCGAGCCGCCGATGGCGGAGCTCGGCGACTGCGCCGCGGAACTGCTGATCCGTCAGATTGAGAATCCGGAATTCGGTTTTACGCAGAAGAAACTGGCGTCGAAACTGATTTTCATCCGGCCGGACTGAGTTTTTCCACAGCAAAATTGACATAAAAAACAGGGATCAACATGCAGAATTCAACTTCCAGAACCTGGCTGAAGCCGGGAACGAGGCAGTGTCTGCTCCGCCGCGCCCTCATCAAGAGCATGGGCTACACGGATGCGGACCTGGAACGGCCCATTGTGGGCGTCATCAACACCTGGGCGGAGACGAATCCGGGGCATTACAATTTCCGGCAGATGGCGGAGGCCGTCAAGCGCGGAGTCTGGGCGGCGGGTGGATTTCCGCTGGAGGTCAACACGATGTCGATCTGCGAGGTCTTTTTTGATCTTTCCAGTCTCATCTACCGCAATCTGCTCTCCATGACGACCGAGGAACTGATCGCGCGCCATCCGTTCGACGGCGTGATCCTGCTCGGCTCCTGCGACAAGAATGTTCCGGCGCAGCTGATGGCGGCGGTTTCCGCAAACAAGCCGATGATCTTTCTCCCCGGCGGACCGATGCTGCCCGGAAACTACAAAGGCGAATCCCTCGCGTGCGGAACCGACAGCTTCAAGCTCTGGACCAAATATCTTGCAGGAGAAATCTCGAAGGATGAACTCAAAGGCGTGGAAGGCTGTCTCTACGGATCCGTCGGCGCGTGCCCGATCATGGGAACGGCGAACAGCATGCAGTGCGCCACGGAATCTCTCGGACTGAGTCTGCCCGGCAGTGCAAGCGCGCTTGCGGTATCCGCTGAGAAAATGCGTTATGCCGAGGAGAGCGGACGCCAGATCATGACGCTGATCGAACGCGACATCAAACCGAAAGACATCGTCACGCTCGACGCATTGAAGAACTGCATTACGGTTCTGATGTCTTCCGGCGGTTCCACGAATCTGATTATCCATCTGACGGCGATTGCCCGCCGTGCCGGTATTACCCTGCCGCTCTCTCTGTTCCAGGAGATCAGCGACCGTACAAAACTGCTGGTCGATGTGAAGCCATCCGGCAAGGGAACCGTTGGAATCGAGTTCCATCAGGCGGGCGGCGTTCCGGCGCTGATGAAGGAACTGGAGCCGCTGCTCAATGGCGATGTAATGACGGTTACAGGTCATACCTTGAAAGAAAATCTGAAAAATGTGCAGAAACCGTATCATCCGGAGGTGATCGCTTCGCTGGAAAAACCGCTGGCGGAAAACGGCGGCATTGCGGTTTTGCATGGAAATCTTGCGCCGCGCGGAGCGGTGATCAAGCGTTCGGCGGCTTCGATTATGAAATTCCGCGGAGAGGCGCGTGTCTTCGATACGCTCGCCGAGGCGGAGAAGTATCTGCTGGATCCGGAATCCGATATGGATGAAAACAAGGCGATCGTTCTGCGGGGCTATGGTCCCAAAGGCGCGCCCGGAATGCCGGAATTCGGAAACTACATGCCGATTCCGCCGAAACTCTACAAACGCGGAATCAAGGATTATGTCCGCATTACGGATTCCCGCATGAGCGGCGGAGCGTTCGGAACGGTGGTTCTGCATGTCTGTCCCGAGGCGTGCGACGGCGGTCCGTTGGGCGCGGTCCGCAACGGCGACATCATCGAAATGGATGTGGAAAAGGGAATCCTGAACGTCGAGCTTTCCCCGGAGGAGATCGCAAAGCGTTTGAACGAGACAACGTTCGAACCGAAAGAAAAGTTCGAGCGCGGATTCGTCCGTCATTACATCGACAGTGTTTTGCAGGCGGATGAAGGCTGCGATTTCGCCTATCTGCGTTGAAACAAGGGAGTCCGGTCACATGGCGGAGCTGAATCGAAACGGGGCGGAAATCAGACTGGATGAGATGGATGCGTCCATGGAATTCGTCCGCGGGTCGGCTGTTTTCCGTTTTGAGGGAAACGGTTTTGCCGTCGGAGAAGTGAAATGTGACGGGGACAGTATCCGCTATACCCTTTCCTCTCCGCGTTTTCCGCTTGCCGTGCGTGCGGTTCTGCGGTTCGCTGCGGATGGAAATCCGGAACTGCGTCTTTCCGCGGAAGGGCCGATGCCGGATGCGTTTGAGTATCCCGGAGCGCTGATCCCGGAGAAGGGAGATCTTGCGCTGATTCCCGCCGGAGAGGGGTTTGCGTTCCCGGTGGACGATCCTTCGATTCCGATTCCGGCGGAACGTGCGTGGGTCGGAGCTCAGACGTGGCACATGGCGCTGATCGCTTCTCTGCGCGGGGATGCGTGGATCGCTCTGGCGCCGGAGGAGGGCGTCGATGCATCCGTCCGGAATGAGCGGAAGGAGGGACTGCTCCGTTCCCAGCTCTGCTGGGAGGCTCAGCTGGGAGAATGGGGATATGAACGGGTGGTCCGTTTTCTGGCGGGGGACACGGGCGGATTGAATGCGTTCTGCGGAGCGTACCGTGCATATCGGGAATCGCTGGGACAGGCGCTTACGTTGCGGGAAAAACGGGAGAAGGTGCCGCAGCTGGATCGTCTGATCGGAGCCGCGGATTTCTGGATCTGGCCTGACAATTACGAAAACTTCATGTATGGAACCGAGGACAACGCCGATTTGACTCCGGGAGCACCGGATATCCTCCGGATTGCGGAGGAGCTGAAAGCCGGAGGATGCCGGAAAGCTCTGATGGGAATCTTTTTCGCGGGGGATCGCGATGCCGCGCGGGAAATCACCGAACGCACGGGGTTTCTCGTCTCCAAATACGACAATATGGAGGATGAACTGCCGGGAGATGTTGCTCCGCTGGTTTCTCCGGCACGCATCCGTGAATGTGATTATACCGAGCGCCGGATGAAATACTGGCCCCGGGATACGGTGCGGAATGCCGACGGCGGATTTGCCGGGGCGTGGGCGCTCCGCGGCCGCGACGGCGTGATGCACGCACAGAATCGGACCTGTCCGTATTTTGTGGAGGA
>CALXMJ010000137.1 GCA_944389445.1 uncultured Victivallales bacterium
AAAATGAATGTATAGCAGAGAAAAATTGACGATCAAAGGTCGAGCTTCTCGACGTGTGTTTCCGTCAAAAAATGCTCTCCAGACCAAAAGACCGGTCTTTTACTCCCCCGGAGAATTTACCGGGAGAGGGGCTGAAACACACCTTCATAAGAGAAAAGTGGAGATTCTCCGCTTTCGGGCAAAACGCGAGTTGAGCTCAAATTTACCCCCCAAAACGAAAAAACCGACCAGAAGACCGGTCGGCGGAGAATTTTGAAAATGGTGGGCGCTGGGAGACTCGAACTCTCGACCTCTACCGTGTGAAGGTAGCGTTCTAGCCAGCTGAACTAAGCGCCCAACTTCGAATCCTTAAATATAATCTGTTTTTTTTATTATTCAAATGTAATAGAACAATTTTTCCAAACTTTCTCCTCGGACAACATATATTTCTCTTCCCTTTGCATGATTTTATTGGAAATTCGTTTCTCAAATCTCTGTTACACTATTACAGTTAATGCTTTCTCTGCAAATAAATTATACCTTTTCCAGTCAAGGACTTGTTTTTTATTGCTAACTGTGCTATAATAAATAAACACAATAAAAATAAATGAATTTGGAGAAAAAAGAATGAATTCCTCCTGCAGGATAACTCGCTTTTCCGGTAATCCGATCCTTACGGCATCCATGGTACCGTATCCGGCAACGATGACTTTCAATGCCGGTGTCGCAAAGTATCAGGGACGTTATGTGATGGTTTTCCGCGATGAATGCGGATTTACTAAAGAGGAAATGATCGCCTGCCGCGATGAGGGCGCTTCATGGCCCAAAGGAAAAACTGTTCTGGGACTTGCTTTCAGCAACGACGGATACAGGTGGGAAGTTCAGTCGGAGAGCATTCAAATTGATCCGATGTGCGGTAAACTTTGCGAATGCGGGGTGTATGATCCGCGTCTGACCGTCATTGACGGCGTCTGCCATCTCTGTTTCGCCGTGGACACCCCGGCGGGAATCCGGGCCGGAATCGCAAAAACAGAGGACTTTTCCCGTTTCGAGATGCTGAGCCTGACTCTCCCGGACAACCGAAACATGGTGCTTTTCCCGGAAAAGGTCAACGGAAACTATCTTCGCTTGGATCGTCCGTTTCCCGCCAGTCAGGTCTGCAATGGCGGAGAATATTATGATATCTGGCTGTCGAAATCCCCGGATCTCCGTTTCTGGGGAGATCACAAGCTGCTTCTGCGATCTCAGAATGTACCGTTTGCAAATACGAAAATCGGTCCCGGGGCCCCTCCGGTAAAGACTCGGAAAGGGTGGCTCACCCTGTTCCATGCCGTTGAAAAAGTCAAAAATCGGGAATTTTATTCCTGGCACGGAGGATGGAACAAGATTTATCGTGTCGGAGTGATGCTGCTTGACCTTGATGATCCTTCCAGAATCATCGGTTTTTCGAACCTTCCTCTTATGGAGCCGGAAACACCGTATGAGCTGGAAGGTCTGCGGGGTAATGTGATCTTTCCAGGCGGAATGATCCTTGAGGAATCCGGCGAAGTGAAAATTTATTACGGTGCGGCGGATACGGTCGAGGCTCTTGCCACGGCGCATGTCGATGACCTGCTGGCGGCATGCCGCTCCTGCGAAGGAGTCCTTCCTCAATGACAATCGACAGGCAGGCTCTTGTGAAACGTTACGATCCGGAAATCACGGAGGCCCGCACCGCTCCGCTGCTTCAAATCGGCAACGGCGAGTTCGCCTTCTCATTCGATGCCACAGGGTTGCAATCGTTCGCCGGGACAACGATGGCACAATGGAGCTGGCACTTCTCTCCGTTTCCAGCGGGAATGCACATCGACGATTTCAAGCTGAAGTATTATCTGGATGCCCACGGACGGAAAGTCGGGTATCCGGTCAGTCCGGCAGGCCAGGAGACACTCTATGCGTGGCTGCGGGAGAATCCGCATCGGTTTCATCTGGGAACCCTTCGTCTGCTGTATCAGGGGAGGCGGATTCTGCCGGAAGAGCTTTCGGATATCTCCCAGAAATTATCGCTCTGGACCGGAATTGTAAAAACGCATTTCCGTCTGGCGGGAAAGTCTGTGGATTTGGAAGGGTGCTGTCATCCGGAACGGGCTCTTCTGGCGTTTCGACTGGAATCCGAACTGGCGGATCAGCTTGCCGTTGAGCTGGATTTCCCTTGTCCGGATTCCGGAACTTCCGGAGCCAGACAGGAAAATCCGGATCGGCATATGACCTCTGTTGAAAAGAAGGAAGCTCATCAGCTCGGAATTCTCCGCCGGATTGACGGGACGAGTTATCATACTGTACTGAAATGGGACATCGGAACGGAACAGCGGACGGGGACGCACACGTTTCGTCTCCAGTCTTCCGGGGCACATATGGAGTTTTCGTGTGAATTTTCACAGAATGGGAGCGCTGATGACGGATTCTCTTATTCTTCCGTGTGGAATGCTTCCGCATGTTCCTGGAGACGTTTCTGGATGACTGGAGGTGCGATGGACCTTTCTCAGAGCCGGGATTCCCGCTGGGAAGAGCTGGAGCGGAGGATTGTCCTCTCGCAGTATCTGCTTGCGGTCAACGAGGCCGGTTCTCTGCCTCCCCAGGAGAGCGGATTGTACAACAACTCCGGATGGTATGGAAAGTTCCATCTGGAGATGCATTTCTGGCACGGAGCCCACTGGGCGCTTTGGAACCGCTGGGAAAAGTTCGCCGTGAGTCTTCCATGGTACCGGAAGATTCTGCCCGAAGCGAAGAAAACGGCGGAACGGCAGGGATACCGGGGGGGCCGCTGGCCGAAAATGACAGGACCAGAGGGGCGCGAATCTCCTTCCGGCATCGGTCCGTTCCTGATCTGGCAGCAGGCGCATCCGATTCTGTATGCCGAACTGGACTATCGGCTGCATCCTTCGGCGGATACTCTGGCAAACTGGCGGGAAATTGTCTTTGAAACAGCGGACTTTATGGCATCTTTTGCCGCATGGGACAGCGATCGAGGCTGTTTCCAGCTTGGGCCTCCGCTGAAAACGATGCCGGAAAACAATCCGGAGGAATCCACATGGAATCCCGCGTATGAATTGCAGGCATGGCGCTTTGGACTCCGGACAGCGCTTCTGTGGCAGAAGCGGATGAATCTGCCGCTCTCCCGCGAATGGGAGACCGTTCTTGCCCGTCTTGCGCCGCTCCCCGTGATGGATGGTGCATGTGTCCTTCAGGAGGGAATGACCGACTGTTATGGGAAGTGGAACTGGGAACATCCCGCGCAGACCGGCGCATTCGGCGTTCTTCCGCCGATGGAAGTTGACGAGAGCGTCATGAAGCGGACCATGGAACGGACTTCTGCATGCTGGGACTGGGACCGCTGCTGGGGATGGGATTTTCCGATGGCCGCCATGGGCGCCGCAAGAGCCGGAAAGCCGGATATGGCAGTGGATCTCCTGCTTCACCCCTCGGAACGAAACCGTTTCGATGAGGCGGGGCTCTGTCATGGGGGACCGTACCCCTACTTTCCCGGCAATGGAGGACTCCTTTACGCCGTGGCAATGATGGCGGCAGGATGGGACGGCGCTCCGGAATGTCATGCCCCCGGGTTTCCGGAAGAGTGGACCGTCGCATGGGAAAATCTGAATCCGGCTTTGTAATCGGACGCAATTGATTTTCCGGCAAATGAGACTATATTTTCAGTGCCGGAAGGGAAAATACTGCGGATACGGGATTCCGGGCCGCCGGCCGCAGAAGGAAAACAGAATGCAGGACGATTCCGTCAACAATAAGATTTTCATCAAGACAATCAAGGCTCTTCAGCTTCTATTCAACCGGGAGTATCGGGAGGGCGGATGGCTGCCGGGAGGACGCGAAATGGCAAAGCGCCTGGGCGTCAGTCATTCCACTTACCGGAAGGCTTTGGACCGTCTGGAGCAGGAAAGTTTTGTCCGGAGTTTTCCCCGGAAAGGACATTACGTGATCGCGTGCCGGGAGCGGTGCCATAAAATCGGTCTGGTTCTCCGGGATGGTTCTGAGTCGCCGTTCCTGGAGGACTGCGAAAGCTTTGCTTCCTGTGTGCAAACCCTTCATGACAATGGATTTGAGATTCAGCTGATCCAGAGCACCCGTCCGGAGCAGCTGCATGAAAATGCCGTGGCGCACGGCGTGGATGGTTTGATCTGGTTCAAGCCCTCCCGGGATGCGCTTCCGTATGTGCGGGGGATCACGGAGTCCGGGGATTTTCCGCAGATGGTAGTCTGCGGAAGCAATCTGTCGGAAGAAAAGCCCTTCGCTCACTGGGTCGCCAAGGATTATCCGGCCATTGCGGCGGCGCAGACTGGACTGATGCTTGCAAGAAATTACCGCAAAGTGCTTGTGGTCGGCTACGCTTCGGAGCTGTGGACAAGAGAGATTCTGGGCCGTCTTGTCGCTGGTGGAATTCGGACAGAATTCTTTGAGTCGCGCAATCGGGCTGCCGGAGCTGACGAGTTGAAAGCGGCAATCACGTCTTTCCAACCCTCATGCGTCATCTCATGCAACGGGGCAACGACTTTGAATCTTGTCTTCGATGCGTTTTCGGGGATTCCGTCCGAAGCCAGACCGGCACTCCTTCTTTCGGAGACGGAAGAGGTTCGCAGGCGCCGCCTTGCAGAACGGAATATCCCGTTCATGGTAATGGAGGAGGATGGATTCCCGGGGCAAACAGCCGCAGAAATTCTCGTGGACCACATGATTCGCGGTATTCCGCTCCGGAATGCCGGAACGGGTGTTCTTCCGGATGGTTTGAAATGCTATCCTGCGCACTCCTGACGCACATTCTTTTCCTTCGGGACCTTTCTTTGAGAAAAAAGAGTTTTTTCCTGCAAAAAATCGGTCAAGAAAAAATGACTCGGGAAATCCGATTCCATATTTCCTGCTGAATATCTAAAAATGAGATTTCTTCCGATCAGGGAGTTGTATTTTTAAAAATCTGTGTTATTATATTTAAGTACAGATAGTTTTGCCGCTTTGTTTTGCGGAGCGGGTATGCTGTCCGGAATGTTTGCGGCAAAGTCTGGCGCTGCGGAGACGCCGGAAGAGTCGGAACGGCTGATGCAGACAGGGAAACGGAAAATTTTTCCCGGAGAAGAGAGAGAACGATTTCTCTGTGATGCCGTGCCGGCTGGCGGTTCTGGGAGAGCAGACAGATCCATGACGGATCTTTTTTATAACAACTGAAACAGGAGAGTGAAATATGAGAAACAATAATGTTTTTCTGTCGGGACAGACGAGGCGATTTGTCTGTCAAATGCATTTTTCTCTGATTGAATTGCTGATCGTAATTGCGATCATCGCGATCCTTGCATCTCTGCTGCTTCCCGCGCTGAATTCCGCCAGGGACAAGGCGCGGAGCATAAAATGCCTCAGCAATCTGAAGAACTACGGAAACCGCATTATCATGTATTCGGATGACTATGGAGCCGCTCCCGCTCCGCAGGCGACGGACAGCGAAAGCAATCCGATCTACTGGAACGAGAGTATCCGGAATTACACGAATACGGATATTACGATGGCAAAGAAAACAGGTTCCGTCTGGTTCTGCCCATCCTATGGGAAAATCTCTTTTCATTACAACGCATACACGGGATACGGCATTAATATTTATCTGCCACCTTCCAAGAAAGGATATGATAATCATACAGCCAGAGTTCAGTGTCCACTTCTTGGAAAGGTCAGACAGCCGACAATCACACCTCTTTTGGCAGACCAGTTTGAAGACTGGCATATCAGTTCCGGTTCTTATATAAAAGAAGGTGCTCTTCTCTTTCATAATCTGAATATCAATACTTTATTTGTGGACGGGCATAGTGCCGCACATCGGAAGAGTTATCTGGAATCCATGGTAGCTCTTCACTTTACCCCGAACGATTCCTGGTGAGCATAAAGAAAGGAATGAGATATGAAAAAAATTTTTATTCTGCTTCTTGTTTCGGCCATCGCGGCCGCCGCGGAGGCGCCGATACTTCCGAAAGGGAAAATCGTGGCGCAATTCGATTTCGAAGGACCGTTTCTCAAGCATGGGAAAAACGATCGGATTCAAAAGGATTTCACGAACAATTATCAATGGGGAAAGAAAGAGATTCTTTTTTCTTCGGACCGGGGAATCTGGGGAAATGCGCAGAAAATCGACATTCGCGGAATCAGTTCGGGAGAACTCCAGTTTTTCTCGCCGTCATGGGGCCTCTGGAGAGGGAAATACTATCGTGTTTCCTTTTTTGCGAAAGGAGAGGGATTTGAGTCCAAAGTCTCCGTTCGCGTTCGCAAGATCGCGTATCCGTGGACCGTTTATATGGAAGGTATCTCGTTTCTGCCGACGGAAGAGTGGAAAAAATATTCCTTCTGGGCGGAAGCGAAGCATGACATCGACAATGGATTCGGCGTCCTTTTCAGCACCGGTTCGCTTGGACGCCTCTGGATCGACGACATTACGGTGGAGCAATTCGATGTTCCGCCGGAACAGAAGATCGTAAACCGGAATCCGGTCGTGAAAGGCAATCTTCTTCCGCGTTCCTCCTATGAAGGAACGGAGGATTTCTTCTGGACGAACGGAATCTATACCAATCGGGCCTGTTCCTGGTACGGCGACTGGCTGGATCCGCGCATTTACCGGGCGGAAAACGGCAAGTTCGGGAAATCCTGCATGGGTATTCCTGTTCCGGCCCGTTCCGGCGATGTGTTTGTCAGCAGCTACCGGATTCCCGTTGCAGCCGGAGAACGTTATACGTTTTCCGTCTGGCTGAGGACCGATGGGAAAGACCGCCGCATCCGGCTCAATGTCGACAAGCTCGGGGATCTGGGCGCAACCGTGACGAAGCAGTGGAAGCGTTTCTCTCTGACGACCAGACCGGTCCCGGCGGACTGTACGGAAACCACCGTTCGCCTGTTCCAGCGCGCGGCGGATGATGATTATACGATCTATGCGGACGGATTCCAGTTCGAACATGGCATCCGGGCAACGGAATACAAACCGGCATATCCTTATGAGATCACGGTGAAGCTGGCCGGAAGCCGGACGGGAATCATTCCGTGGCAGCAGGCGTTTCCCGTAGAGATTCATACGGCGTCCGCGGCCGGGAGTGATAACGGGAAAGCGATTCCGGCGACTCTGCGGATAACCGGATATCCGGACAGGCGGGTCCTTGATCGCGGAATTACGCTCGAATCGGGAAAGGTGCAGACCTGGACGGTCGATCCGAAACGCAACGGATTGTTCCGGATCGAAGTGATTCCGCTGGATGCACGGCTCGCGGCTCCGGCGGAGAAGATCGCCGGGCGTCTTCCGGTACCGCGGAAGACAGGGGCTGAAAGTATGTTCGGCTCACATATCTCGGTCCGGCCCTATTTTCTGGAATATGCGAAGGCGATCGGGATCAAATGGAACCGTCTGCACGACGCCTCCGGAATTGCCAAATGGGGAAATGTGGAACCCGTGAAAGGAAAAGTGCAGTGGGCGGATGAACAGGTTGATGCGATGATCCGGGCGGGATTTCATATTCTCGGCCTGCCGGATTATCCTCCGGAGTGGGCGCGTTCGAAGAATCCCTCCGAACCCTATGTGGATCCGCAGGCATACCGGGAGCACTGCCGCCGTGTCGCGGAACACTACAAAGGCAGAATTGATTACTGGGAGATCTGGAACGAACCGTACATCAACTATTTCTTCCCGCGCCCGGTCAGTGAGTTCGGTACCGTGTTCGAAGCCGGAGCAAAAGGAATCCGGGAAGGCAATCCGGAGGCTAAAATTCTGGGATTCTGCACGGAAATCAACGGAACCGGATACGCTTCCGGCATTCCTCCTGAAATCCGGAAATATCCCGATATTATATCGTTCCACTGTTATTTCCAGAATCTGACCGGCGGTGGGACCTCTTCCTATCGGAAGGAGATCGACGCCTATCGCAAGTTCATGGGCAAGGATGGCCCGAAAGAGTACTGGAACACGGAGGGCGCTTATAGCGCGGTGGGAAGCAACAGCTTCTACAGTTTCCTCTGCGATCCGGAGATGAATGAACGCGCGGTCGCATTCTGTGCAAGAGTCTGGCAGGAACAGCGGAAGGGCGGCATTTCAAAAGTGTTCATCTACACGATGCACCAGTCCGACACCGTTGCTCATACAGGCGGGTATAAGAAATTGATCGGATTTGACCGATCCCTGACTCCGGCGGCGGCTTCGACGGCTCTGACGGCATGGTGCATCGACGGCTTGAATCCTCTGGAAACAAAACCGATTCGCGGTGTTGTTCAAAGTCTGTTTTCCGATGGGAAGCGCCATACCTGGAGCTGTTTCAATGATTCCGGCATCCCCGGTACAGGATTTCTTGATTTAACAAAAATCCCGACAGATTTTATGATCCTGGATCCAATGGGGAATGATCTGCGCCGGGATGGGATGAAACGCTGGAAAATCGGCCGGGTTCCTCTGTTCATCATGACCGATCGGGGAAGCGCGGCGGCTCTGGCGGAAACCGCCCGGAATGCAATTTCCCGCTGAGAAATGCGGAAAATTTTCCGGCGGCGTTTACTGTCCGGACTCATTCCGGTTTGCCGGAGTGAGCATTCCGCGGACGCTTGAAAAATGAATATTCCATTTTTGATGGTGGAAGTTCTGATCCGTTGAGGCGTTCGCCGGAAACTCCGGCGTCCGATTCTTCCGATCCGCGTCTGCTTTGGGTTATACTTTTTCCGTGTTTCCGCCCGACCATGATTGAGCTGTGGCGGGGGAGGGGGAGGGGGGCTTTTGCGAGCCCCTCAGAGCATTTTTTCCAGAATCCGTTCGACATCGCGATCCGTCATTTCGCGCGGATTCTGCTTCATACTGGCACTCCGGCAGTTTTTGACGATGAAATCAAAGTCGCTGCGGTGAAGCGCGAAAGAACGGAGATTTTCCGGGACATTGAGCTTTTCCGCCAGATCATTTGCCGCACGGATGAAACTGCGCGCGTCCGAACCGATGAATGCGCGGTCGGCAAGGTCCGCATATTGATCGGCGCAAGTCTGCATGTTGAATTCCAGAACGGGGCGCATCAGGATGGCGCATGCGAGTCCGTGCGGTACTCCGAGCAGAGAGCCCGCCGGATGGGCGAGTCCGTGAACCGCTCCCAGTCCTGTCTGGGAAAAAGCCATGCCGGAAAGCATGGAAGCTTCCGCCATTTCCGTGCGAGCCCGAATGTTTTCCGGTTCTTTCCACGCGGTTTCCAGAGAGTGGAAGATCTTCCGGACCGCTTCCGCCGCGAGTGTCCTTGTGAGAGAGGATGCCCGCGGGCTGGTGAACGATTCGAATGCCTGAACGAAGGCGTCAAGACCGCTGAACGCGGTCAGGTCAGGAGGACAGGTCAGCGTGAGATCCGGATCGACGATTGCCGTGTCTGCGGTCATTGTCGGATGCCGCAGGGATTTTTTGATTTTGCTTTTTCTGTCTGTCAGGACGGCATTGTTTGTGGATTCCGCTCCGGTTCCGGCGGTTGTCGGAAGGGCGGCGAAGAAGAGGCCTTTCCGCTGGATGTGGAGATGATCGAAGAAGTAGTCGGCGGTATGTCCTTCCAGGGGGATCAGTGCTGCTGCGGCTTTGGCGGCGTCGATCACGCTTCCGCCGCCGATGGCGACAACTGTATTCACCATGTATTTGCGTCCGATGGCGATGATCTCATCGACTGTTTCCAGCGGAGGTTCCGGGGGCACGCCTGTATAGGAGGTGCATGTCAGTTTGGCGATGTTTTCCAGCACCTTCCGTCCGGACGGCGATTTTGCAACCGTTGTGCCGGCAACCACGAGGACCTTGGCCCCGAGGGGCAGTTCTTCCGCCAGATTCAGAGCGGCCCCCGATCCGAACATGATTTTACGGGGAAAGGCATACGCTGCGATTGTCATACTGCTGTTGTCTCCTCTTTTGCGTTGTTTTGAGTGCCGGAATGTGGAAAACCGCCTTGCTGGATTGCTTCCAGAGCGGCTTTTGCCGCTTTGCTTTCCGCGATTTTCCGTTTGTTTGCACGGCCGGTTGCGACCGCTTTCCCATTGATACGGACCTCGATTTCAAAACTTGGATTGTGGTCGGGGCCGGAAATGGAAAGAATCCGGTATTCCGGCTGACAGCCGAGAGTCTGCTGTGTGTACTCCTGAAGATTCCCTTTGGGATTCAGGTCGGCGAGCAGATCCGCCGGATTCGGATAGCGGTTCAGAAGCAGTCCGAGAAAAATTTCCCGGACTTTTTCCTGCGTGGAATCCAGCATGATTGCCGCAACCAAAGCCTCCATGGCATCGGAGAGCGTGGAATCGCGCAGGGAGCCGCCGCATTCGATTTCGCCGCGTCCCAGGATCAGGGCGCTGCCAAGGTCGATGTCGCGGGCGAGAAGCGCAAGAGTGTCCTGATTCGCCAGCGCGGAACGGAGCTTGGTAAGGTCGCCTTCATGAAAATCGGGATAACGGAAGAAAAGATATTCCGTCAGAATAATTTGAAGAACGGCGTCTCCAAGAAATTCGAGCCGCTGATTATCGTAGGCAATGTTGTTTTCCGTAGCGAAGGATCGATGCATCAGGGCTTCCTTCAAAAGCGCCTGATTCTGAAACGTGTAACCCAGTGTTTTCTGCAGTTTTACCGGATCGCTGGTCATGCTGTTCTCCTTGAAAGCAATTTTCGGGATGAGCGGGGAGGACGTTCACATTCGGATGGTTTTCCGGGAAAGAAAATCCGTTCCGTCTGCTTGACTGAAGCGACTGAATCTGTCAAACCTTGCCTGGCAAATTTAGTCGGTTTAATCAAGTCCTTCGGGAAATCGTCACGATTTCCCGAAGGTGCGTGAGCATTAAAGATTTTCGACAACCAGATCCCCGACCTCGCTGGTGGAATAACCCATTTTTCCAGCGGAGAGGGATTTGAGTTTGTGTTCCGTGATGTAGGCAACCGCGTTTTCGATCGCTTTTCCGGCTTCCGGTTCATTGAGATAATTCAGCATCATTGCGCCGGCGAGAATGGCCGCGCAGGGATTGATGACGTTCAAGCCGGTGTACTTGGGCGCGGAACCGCCGATCGGTTCGAACATGCTGACTCCTTCCGGATTCAGATTGCCGCCCGCGGAGATGCCCATTCCGCCGGAGGTCATGGCGGCGAGGTCGGTGATGATATCGCCGAACATGTTGGTCGTGACGATCACGTCGAACCGTTCCAGATTCTTGACCATCCACATGCAGGTCGCATCCACATGGCAGTAGTTCAGTTTGACCTGCGGATAGTTTTTGCCCATTTCGTGGAAAGCGCGTTCCCAGAGATTGAAGACATAGGTCAGCACATTGGTTTTTCCGCAGAGGGTCAGCTGGGAGGTGTAGCCTTTTGCCTTGTCCTCCTCGGAGAGTCCGCGCCACGGGTTTTCCTTCGTGTGGCGTTTCATGGCGAGTTCGAACGCGAATTTCAGGCAACGGTCGACCTGTGCGCGGTTGTAGACCATCTCCTGAATGGCGATTTCATTGGGAGTGCCTTTCATGGAGACTCCGCCCATGCCGGTGTAGACGTCGCCGGAGTTTTCGCGGACAACCACATAGTCGATGTCTTCCGGTGTTTTGCCGACAAGCGGGCACTCCACGCCAGGATAGAGTTTCACAGGACGGAGGTTGATGTACTGGTCAAGGTCGAATCTCAGTTTCAGAAGAATTCCTTTTTCCAGAATGCCGGGAGCCACTTTCGGCGAACCGATGGCTCCGAGGAAAACCGCGTCGAACTTCTTCAGCTGTTCCGCCGCGTCATCAGGAAGCACAACCCCTGTTTTGAGGTAGTTTTCACCGCCCCAGTTGAATTCCGTGAATTCCATTTCAAAGCCGAATTTTTCAGCCGCCGCCTTCAGGACTTTCTCACCCTGGGCAACCACTTCCGGACCGGTTCCGTCGCCCGGCAACGTCGCGATTTTGTAGACTTTCGACATCTTTCCAACCTTATGTTTTCTGAACTGTATTGATTCGAATGAAGTCCGATTCCTGTCGGACCAGCCTTCTGTTTCCCGGTAATATACACTCTCTTTTCTGAGAAAACCAGCTTGAAACGGAAGAAAATCGTCATTGTTCCGGCAAATACCCGCATATCCATTCGATTCCGGCGGCGCCGGGCGGAATGCGGGATGCTGTTTTTCCATTTTCTTGTTTTCTCTTCTTGAAATATGCCTTTCTTCTGTATAAAGTACTGCACCAATTCAAAACAAGGGGGTATGCTGCAATGGAAAATGAGGTTCAGAACGGTCGGAATCCGGCGGATACAACGCCGGTCGGATGGATTATTTTTCTCTGGTTCTGCGGGTTCTGCGTGCCATGTATCGGCATGTGGATTGTGATTCTGCTCTCGTCGCTCTTGTACTATGCGTGGAAAGATGTGGCACCGAACCGGGCAAAAAGCATCAACCGGAACGGATGGCTGATTTTTCTGATTTCCTTCCTGCTCCAGCTGGTGTTCGGTGCGATTTACTGGAGAATGTTTTTCTGAGTTTTCGATTTACCGCGTCTTCCGTGTTCCGTGAATCATCCGCAAGCGCAAGCCGGGGATGTGCATTTCCTGCCGAGGAAACAGTATCCGTTTGAGGTGTGACCGTTCATGGTGCGGCAGGTCATTGTTTCGAATTCGAGCGGTTCAAACGGAGCAAAGAATCGGCGCACATGCTCCGGATCGTGATGGCGGAGAACGGCGCCTTCCGGGAGTTCGAAGACTCCGTAGGTACCGTACTTCGGAAATGCGTCTTCATAGCGTTTCCGGTTGCGGGGATCGGTATTCAGAAGAAAGTCGTTGACGTAGAGAATTCCGCCCGGACGCAGAACCCGGAGAATTTCATTCCGCAGAAATTCCTGATCCGCATCATCCGGAATGCAGGTGAGAACCGCGCAGAGAAGGACTGCGTCAAAACCGGAATCGGGGAAATCAATGCCTCTGTTCCGCTGGACTTCGAGTGTCAGATCCGGATAGAGGAACTTTCCCCGCTGAATGAGTCTTTCCGAGAAATCAATTCCGCGGATGCGGATGAATCCAAGTCCGGAGAGTTCGTGCATGATTCTTCCGTATCCGCAGCCGACATCCAGGATTTCCGCGTCCTTTTTCACATGCCGTGCGAAGAGATCGGAGCGCATCGGCGTAGTGAACTCTTTGGTTTCCGCGACGCTGTTCCAGTATTGCTTCTGATCCCGCACAGTATTTTATTCTCCCAGGGCGCGGATTTTGACTCCGGCTTCGATCAGGATCTTGCGCGCGGTGTCGTCGATGGTGTAGCGTTCCCGGTATACGACCTCGCGGATTCCCGCATTGATGATCATTTTTGCGCAGAGCAGACACGGACTGTATGTTGTATAGAGCGTGGAGTCCTTGACGGCGATCCCGTGATACGCCGCCTGTACGATGGCGTTCTCCTCTCCGTGGGAGCAGAGGCACTCCGTGAGCCCGGTTCCGGAGGGAGCCTCCGAGGAACAGCGCGGGCATCCGCCTTCGCAGCAGTTTTTGATCCCGCGCGGCGTTCCGTTGTAGCCGGTTGAGATGATGCGTTTGTCCTTGACGATCACCGCCGCCACATGACGGCGGGAGCAGTTGCTCCGGAGCGCGACGACATTGGCGATTTCCATGAAATACTCATCCCAGTCCGGACGCTTGTGTTCCTGTGTTCCGCTCATGTTTTCCAATCCTTTCAGAATAGATCCAGTTGAGAGATTCCCCAGTTTTCCTCTTCTTCCGATGGTTTCGGACGAATCGGTTCATTCGGTTCCGGTTTTGTGACGGTTCCGTTTTCGACCACGTCGGTTTCCGGATCTTTTTTCGGTTTCGGATGAGGCTTTTCCTTCGGTTCCTCGGGAGGCAGTTCGATCAGCGGGGGATCTTCCGGCTGTTCGGTGCCGTCAAGATATTGCACGAAGGTGATTTTCAGCAGTTTCCGCGGGAAGAGCAGGGCTCCGCCTGCTCTCGGGGAACGCTGGGGGGCTTCGGAAAGATTGATTTTCTGAAGCTGTCTCGCCCGGATCGGCGTGTCGATCCGGCACTCATAAATCGCATTCGGACGCGGTGTAATGAGTTCCAGACGGCAGTTCTCCGGACAGAGCCGGTACTCTTTGTCCTTGATGAACTGGCTGATGGTGCAGCGCTTGTAATAGACCTTGCCCGTTTTGGTATCCGAATAGACAATTCCGAATTCCGTGGTCTTTTCGTATTTGCGGAACTCATAGAGTTTGTCGATGAAAATCTTTTCGGGAATATCAATGATCTTGTAGTTGCCTTTGCGTTCGATGCAGAGAAGATGATCGAATTCGTTGCAGACCACAACATCATCGCTTTTGACATTGGTTCCCACATAGCATCCTTTGCGGTCCCAGTAGACGCGGATGTTGTTGAGGGCGATTTTTTCCATGTCGATCTTCTGGAATCCCTCCAGTTCGATTTTGGTTCTGCGTGGGAAGTTCGGACCGTATTTTTCCAGCAGAGAGGTGAGGTATTTGACCGCGTAGCTCTTCAGACGCTTGAGGTTTTTGTTGTTGATGTCGAGCTGTTTCCGGATCTCCTCCATCTCTTTCTTGTTCTTTTCGATGTCGAAGAGGGAGATGCGGCGGATCGGAATGGCAAGAAGCGTTTCGACATCCGCGTCCGGAATGATGCCTTCCGAGAGCTGTTTCAGGCGGAGTTCCGCTGCCTTGTCTCCGACGGCGAGTCCGCGCAGTTCCACGTTTTCCTTGAGCATCTGGACGATCGGGGCCCATTCGTCGCGGAAGTTTTCCAGTCCGGCGCGGACTTCAGCGGCGATCCGCTCGTAAGTCTTGCACGTTTCGATGCGTTTGTAGATGCGCTCCTCGACGAAAATCTGCGCGAGCGTTCGGGACAGCAGTTTTTCCAGCAGTTTTCCGATTTCGATATTCAGTTCCGCACGGAGATATTCCAGCAGTTTTTCCGTGTTGCGGTAGAGCACCTCCTTCACGTTCATCCGGACGGGGCGGTTCTCTTTGATGACCATCAGATTAAGTGTGACGGTTATGGAGCAGTCGGTGTAGGAGTAGAGCGCCTGAAGCGCGCGCTGGGGATCGTATCCGCGCTGCGGCACGATTTCAATGCAGACCTCTTTTGCCGTCAGGTCATGAATGGTTGCAATCTTGATTTTGCCTTTTGTCGCGGCCTTTTCGATGGACTCCATGAGCTTTTCCGTGTTGGTGAACGGCGGAATTTCGCGGATGATGAGATTTCTTCCGTCAATGTCGATTTTGGCGCGGACCGTGATTTTGCCGTTGCCGTCCTCGTATTTGGAAGCGTCCATGATTCCGCCCTGGAGGAAGTCCGGATAGAGTTCGAAGTCGCGATCCTGGAGAATGGCGATCTGGGCGTTGAGCAGTTCATTGAAGTTGTGCGGCATGATGCGCGTGTTCGTGCCGACCGCGATGCCTTCCGCGCCCATCAGCAGGAGCGAAGGAATTTTGATCGGAAGACAGACCGGCTCCACATTCCTTCCGTCATAGGAATCCACAACTTCCGTGATGTCGTCGTTGAACAGGACTTCCCTGCCGAGGGGCGAGAGACGGGCTTCAATGTACCGGGGCGCCGCCGCGGGATGGCCCGTGATGATGCTGCCGTAGTTTCCCTGCTTGTCGATGTAGAGCTCCTTGTTGGCAAGCACGACAAGGGCGTCGCCGATGGATGCGTCTCCGTGGGGATGGAACTTCATGGTGTCGCCGATGACGTTGGCAACCTTGTGGAACGATCCGTCATCGGTCCGGTGCATGGCCCAGAGGATGCGGCGCTGCACGGGTTTGAGTCCGTCGTCGATATCGGGAATGGCGCGCTCCTTGATGACATACGAGGCGTACTCGATGAAGTTCGTATCCATCATCTCTTTGAGGCGCTCATTGGAACCGGTCTGAACCTTGGCGATCTCGCCGAACGCCTCCTGATCTTCCTGATCTTCCTGATTCTCCGCGTTTTCCGGTTCCGCTGCGTTTGTTCCGGAGTCCGGGGAAGCTGCCTGCGCGGAGATGGAATCGGAAGGCGTTTCCGGAGCGGCGGTCTCTTCGGGCGGCTGCGGATCGGAGTTCTGTTTTGCTGATTTCTTCTTTGCCATGTGTTACACCAGATGATTGACGATATGCTCCCAGCGGTCGGGAGTGTTGTCGCCCATATAGAATTTGAGCATCTCGTTGATGCCTTTTGTATGATCGATCATGACCTTTTCGAGCCGGATGTTTTCTCCGATGAACTGTCCGAATTCGCCGGGAGAGATTTCCCCGAGCCCTTTGAAGCGGGTGATTTCCGCGGCTTTGCCGAGTTCTTTGGCTCGCTGATCGCGTTCCTCTTCGGAGTAGCAGTAGTAGGTCACTTTTTTGTTCCTGACGCGGAAGAGAGGCGTTTCCAGAATGTAGAGGTGTCCGGTCTGGATGAGCTGTTCGAAATAGGTCAGAAAGAAGGTGATGAGCAGGTTCCGGATATGGAGACCGTCCACATCGGCATCGGTGGCGATGACGACTTTGGCGTAACGCAGATTGTCGATATCCTCTTCGATGTCGAGGGTCTTCATGATGTAGAAAAGTTCTTCGACGTTGTAGACCGTTTCGATCTTTTTTCCGTAGCAGTTGAAGGGTTTTCCCTTGAGGGAGAAGACCGCCTGCGTGTTCTGATCGCGGCTCTGGACCATGGAGCCTCCCGCGGAATCTCCCTCGGTGAGAAAGATCATGGTGTCGTCGCCGAATTTGGAGCGGTCTCCGAAATGGTATTTGCAGTCTTTGAGCTTGCTGTTGCGCAAGCTCAGGCGTTTGGACATCTCCTTGGTCTTCTTCTTGACGGACTGGATCTCTTTGTGGACCTCCTCGTTTTTTCGGACTTTTTCGAGCAGAAGCTCGGCTTCGTCCAGATGGCGGTGAAGATAGTCGACGACCGCCTGCTTGACCGTTCCGACAATCCAGCCCTTGATATCCGTGTTGCCGAGCTTGTTTTTCGTCTGCGATTCGAAGACGGGGTCCTGAAGTTTGATGGCTATGGTGCCGACGATTCCGTCGCGGAGGTCTTTGCCGTCATAATCCTTTCCGGAGAATTCGTTTACGGCGCGGAGAAGTCCCTCCTTGAACGCGGAGAGATGAGTTCCGCCGTCGTTGGTGTACTGTCCGTTCACGAAGGAGTAGTACTTCTCGCCGAAATCGGCGGTATGCGTGAAGGCGAATTCGAGGGTTTTGTCCTTGTAATGGACGATTTCATAGAGACTTTCGCCGGTGACTTCGGTGTCGATGAGATCTTTGAGTCCGTTTTTGGAGTAATAGCGTGCCTGCCCGTTGAGATAGAGGGAAAGTCCGCTGTTCAGATACGCGTACATCCAGAGACGGCGTTCGACATATTCCTGTTTGATGATGTATTTGGGGAAGAGAGTCGCATCGGGAACGAATTCGATCATGGTTCCGTTCCGTTCCTCTGTGGAGCCTTCGCTCTCTTCCTGAAGGACGCCTTTTTCGAAGACGGCCTTTTTGAATTTTCCCTCGCGGACGGCCATTGCCGTGAAGCGTTCCGAGAGAGCGTTGACCGCTTTTGTTCCGACTCCGTTGAGTCCGACGGAGAACTGGAAAACATCGCTGTTGTATTTCGCTCCGGTGTTGATCTGGGAGACACAGGCGACGAGTTTTTCCAGCGGGATGCCGCGTCCGTAGTCACGCACCCGGATGACAGAGCCTTCAATGGCGATGTCGATTCTGCGGCCGTAGCCCATGATATATTCGTCAATGCTGTTGTCAATGATTTCCTTGATCATGACATAGACCCCGTCGTCGGGGTGGGATCCGTCGCCCATCCGGCCGATGTACATGCCGGGGCGGTGCCTTATGTGTTCCAGGGAACTCAGGGTCTTGATTGTGCTTGCATCGTAAACTGTTCCGTTGGGGGAGGGGGTATTTAAAGAGGTGTCCTGTTCCTTTTCTTCCATGTTCAGCCTTCCTGTCATAGTGCGATCCTGAATATTATATATCCGGGATTGCCAATTTCAAGTTGAAAATGAGAAAAAATCCAATCTCCGGCGGGTATGCCGGGGACTGGAAAGCGGGGAAAAGGGCAAGATGGCTCAGCCGAAGAGCCGCTTCAATCCTGCGTCCTGGAAAAAGCCTCCGTCCGGAGCGGCGCAGGCGAGGACTTCGACTCTGGCGAACTTTTCGATCATCTTGAGATTGTCCCGGATCAGGATCCCGGCATTTTCCGGAAACCGGTTAAGGATCACTCCCCGTACTGTCACGTTGTGCCTGCGCAGTTCGTTGACGGTCATGGTCGTGTGATTGATGGTGCCGAGACTTGCATCCGCGACCACGATTGCCGGAATGGCAAGATCCGCGGGAATGTCCGCCATGATCTGGCGCTGGTTCAGAGGAACGCAGACACCTCCGGCGCTCTCCAGAAAGAGCACATCCGGCTGCCATGTGTTCCGGATTTTATGGTAGGCCCGGACGATTTTCCGAAGGTCGATCTGGATTCCCGCGAGCTCCGCGGCAAGGTGCGGCGAGGATTCGAATTCCAGACAGTAGGGACAGGCCAGCTCCATCGGCAGATCCAGAATTCCGGGAGCCGCCTGTTTGACTTTCCCGAGATCTCCCTGCATGGGATCGAGCATTCCTGTCTGAGCCGGTTTCATGACCGCTGTGGTCAGATTTCGTTCCGTGGTATAGCGTGCGAGCAGAGATGTGATGTAGGTTTTGCCCACATCGGTACCTGTTCCTGTCACAAAAAACGCCTGTGTCATTTTTGGGCATCTCCGTTGGTTGTATGGATTGGAATGGAACCGAAGTTCAGTATTTTCTGCTGATAAGCGGGAGAGCGCAGGAGCTCCGCCAGTTCGGAAATCTCCTTCGGTGCGCCCTCATGCACTTTCAGACTGTATTTTTCCTGGAGAGGGTACTTCCCGCCTGTGATGGAGTCGAAATCCGGGGAAATGCCGTTGATCGACACCGTTTTCAGGGTCGGCGGAGGCGCGATTGCTCCGGTCAGCGGGAGCAGGACGATTGCCCTGGGATCGTGTTCCAGCAGTTTTTCCGCGATGTCGGCGAAACGCACCGAACTGATGCGGGTTTTCCCATTTTTCGCAGGTTCCTTGCCCGATTCAAAAATATGGGGCAGGTAATAGATGTTTTTGACGGGAATATCCGTTTCCGGCCAGACAGGAAAATCATTTTTCAGAATCTTTTCCGCCTCCTGTTTCGTCAGATTCTGATACGGATTTTTCCGGCTGACCGCGATGACAACTCCTTTCCAGAGCAGGGGGAAAGCGCCGGTTCCCTTCAGTTCCCGTTCCGGTGCCAGCGTGAGCATGACGGTTTTCTTTTTCGCCGCATCCGCCGGATCGCCGGAGGAGAGCTCGCAGGAGCCGTCCATCCGGTTCAGGCGGCTGAGAACTTCCTCTTTGATGAGTTCCTTGAAACCGCCCTTCGCCACGACGCGGATTGTATTCAGGCTCAGTCCGGAATCCTCCGCGCGGACCCCGGTCAGCGCAAAAGAGAGCAGAAGAATGGGTATAATGAGAAATTTCATTGCGTGACTTCTTTCCGTGCCGCGAGTGTTTCGCGCATTTTTTCCAGATATTCGAACGGAACGGCGAGATTTCCGCAGCCGCAGCCGAGGTCGATGGTCGGCTGATGGGTTCCATGAAAATCGCTTCCGCCCGATTTCAGGATGCCTTCCGCTTCCGCCAGCTCGTTCATCATGGAGGTCTGGTGTTCGGAAAACATGGAATAGCGGACTTCGACTCCGTCGAGTCCGGCGGGAATGAGCTTGCGGAGCATTTTACGGGCGAACCCGCGCTCTCCGGACTGTCCGCTGACGGGATGCGCCCAGATCGCGAGGCCGCCTGCGGCATGAATGGTCCGGATTGCTTCCGCCGGTTCCGGCAGAAGCCGCGGCACATAGCAGCGGCAGCCGCGTTTCAGATATTGCTCGAACGCATCCTGTATGGTTTTGAAGTAGCCTTTGCGGAGGAGCAGGGCGGCTATGTGAGGGCGCCCGATGCTTTCGCCTCCGGCTTCCTGGAGAAGTTCCTCATAGGAGACGGCGAAGCCCGCCGCGGAGAGTTTCAGGATCATTTCGCGGTTTCGAGTTTCACGGCCGCGCCGCATCCGTTCCAGCAGATCGAGAAGTTCCGGGGTTTCCGGATTGACGAAGAGACCGACGATATGCAGTTCCTTGCTGTACAGAAAAGTGGAGAGTTCCACACCGGGAACCGCGTCGATATTTTCTTCTTTTCCTGCGGCGAGGAACTCCCGCAGTCCGGAGATGGTATCGTGATCGGTCAGGGCGACCCCCCGGAGTCCTTTTGCCTTAGCCCTTCGGATGATGGCGCTCGGAGATTCCGACCCGTCGGAGGCGGTACTGTGAGTATGTAAATCAATGAGATCCTGCATGGTTTCATTTCTTCCATTTTGAACATATAAACATAGCATGAATTTCGGAATTTTCAATGCTGAGCCCGCATTCGGGGAGAAGGTGGGAAGAAGGGGAAGAGTCAGTCTGAGAAACGTTTTCTGTACTCTCTGGGGGCGATGCCCGTCTGCAGTTTGAAAAATCGGGAAAGATAGAATTCCGAGCTGAATTTCAATTCACCGGCAATTTCCCGGATCGTCTTTTCGCGGTCCGCGAGCAGACGGGAGAGTTTCCGGACCAGGGCTCTGGTCAGAAAGCTGTGCGGTGAAATGCCGAATTTCCGTTTGAATGCGCGTGAGAAGACATCCGGACGCTGCTGAAAGTGTGCCGCAAGAGATTCCACATTCAATTCCGCATTGATATGTTTCCGGACATATTCGAACAGGGCCGTGTTTTCGATCATGGTTTCCGCCGGACACGGAAGACGTTCGGGCCAGTGGTCGTGACAGAACCGTGTAACCCATGCCCGGATTCCGCAGGAGCCGCGAAGCTTGTCCGGATCGGAAATCGAGCGTTTCAATCCTTCCGTCATCTCCGGATTATAACAGCGCGTGATCCGTCTTTCCGCGGAATAGAGGTCGAGTCCATGGATGAATTCCAACGAGAAATGAATCGTAATGGAGGTGGTGTCCAGAGTCCGGTGGAATCGGATGCGGGTATCCTGAGGAATCAAGCAGAGATAGCCGGGGGTGAGTCTGTAACGGATCCCGGTATCGGCGTCTTCGTAATAGTTGTCTGCCTCGCGGGTGTCAATGCAGCAGGAGAGGATATTGCGCGGGTACCGGATCGTTTCATGGTAATCCCAGCGGAGGATTTCCACATGGTCGATATCCAGCGTGAGAAGATTGTTCAGCTGTTCAATCTGCCTGTCTTTCAGATGGAGTGCCATGAAAAGATATGTTTTTTATTATTTTATGTATTCCATTTTTCTTTTTTTGTAATATAATGGAATAAAAAAGAAAATGCAAACGGGAAAGGGGAACTTATGAGTGATATCGCTCTTTTGCAGGAGGAATTTCAGGAATACAGCCGGAAACGCCGTTACAGGGACTGGGACTGGAAGACGCCGAGTCCTCTCTGGGCGGAGATGAACCGGAGAGCGCAGGAGTTGCCCGGCGCTTCGCCTGTGGAGTTGAAAGCCATTCAGTATGAAGTAATTGCGGAACGATTTGTTCCGCATCTGTTCCGGCATACGCCTTTTTTCTTTGAGATGGGACTCAAGCCTGCCGAGGCGCGTGGAGTGGCGGATTACGGGCTTCCGGCATCATGGCTTACGCATCGGAACTCTGGTGCTGTCTGGAGGCGCTTTCCTTCTGAAATGGAGGAATACCGGGCGTGTTCCCGGCATGGAATCCATCTCGGGGGAATCTGGGATGCGCACCACCATTCCACGAATTCGACGAATATTATCCGCTGCGGACTGGAGTCGTTTTACAACGAAGCCGAGACGGAACTGAAGAATTGCGCAACGGAGGAGGAACGCGTGTTCCTGCGTTCCGCGATGCGCGGACTTCTGGCGGTGAAACGGATTGCGGAAAAATTTGCGGAAGCCGCTGACCGGAAACTGACAACCGTATCCGATCCGGAGGAGGCCCGTTTTCTGGAAATGATCTCTTCCGCCGCCCGTCGCGTGCCGTGGAAACCCGCCGAAACCTTTTACGAAGGGCTTGCGATGTTTCCGTTCCTGTACGAAGTAATTGCATCGCTGGAGGGGAACGGGATTTCTGCGTTCGGACGTCTGGATTACGTTCTCGGACCACTTTATGAACGCGATCTCGCTGCGGGAAGGATCACTCGCGAAGAAGCCTATGATCTCCTTTGCCGGGCGCTTTGCTTTACCGACTGCCGTTATGATAAATACGGAAGCTGGAAGGATGCGTATAACACACAGGAAAACGGAACTGCGATGTCGCTCGGCGGATACGGCGATGACGGCGGGGCCGTCTGCAACGAGGTCACGATGATGATTCTGGAGGTGCACCGGAATCTGAATCTTCTGTTTCCGAAACTTCAGCTCCGGATCTGCCGGGAGACGCCGAAAGCGTTTCTGGATGCCGCCAACGTGAATCTTCTGGAGGGACGCAATGTTCTTTCTTTTCTGAATGACGACTGTATCATTGCCGCGCAGGTTCGTGCGGGGAAACGGCGGGAGGATGCGCTCCAGTATGCGATCGGAGCTTGCTGGGAGGTGATTGTCGAAGGCTGTGAACACTCTGCGGGAGCGAACTGCTATTTCAATCTGCTTCGGATTCTGGAGCTTTCCATTCACGATGAGCCGGATGTGGTCGCCGAGACCGGTGTCCGGTGCCGGAAACTGGATTCGTGCACTTCGTTCGAGGAGGTCTACCGCTGTTTTCTGGAGAATGTTCTCCGCGAGGTGCGGCGGATGTGTCACACCATTGAAACGGTGGGACGCTTCTGGCCGGAAGTGAATCCCTCTCCGTTCTTTTCAGCGTGCATGAAGGATTGTCTCAGGAATCACCGGGACTATACAGCGGGAGGCGGACGCTACAATCCGCATGCGCTTCCGTTTGCCGCCTTTGCGAATGCGGTGGATTCCCTGCTGGCGATCCGGTCTCTTTGTTTCGGGGAGAGACGGGCCTGCTCGCTGACAGAACTGCTGAATGTCCTCCGCCGGAACTGGGAGGGGGCGGAGGTGCTCCGGCGGCAGGCGCTCTGTTCACCGTTCTTCGGCGATGGAACGTCCGAGTCGAACGAACTTGCCAAACGGTTGTTCGACGATCTGTACCGTTTCACCCGCGATCTGAAGAATGAGCGCGGCGGCCCCTTCCAGCTGGCATATTATGAGGCATGGGAATTCATCAACTGGGGAAAACTCACGCGGGCGACTCCCGACGGCCGCAGAGACGGGGATGTCATTGCACAGGGACTCTCGCCTTCCCATGCCCACTCGAACATGCAGTTGACGACTGTCATGAATTCTGTCGGCCGTCTGGATCTGACGCTGGCTCCGGGGAATTCCTGCCTGAATATTTCTCTGCCGCTTGGAAAGGTTTCCTCCGAAGTGCTGGAAGGCCTGGAACGGGCGTTTATCGCCTCGGGAGGAGCGCAGCTTCAGCCGAACTGTGTCCGGCGCGAGGATCTGGAGGATGCGATGGTTCATCCGGAGGCGCATTGCGATCTGTTTGTCCGGGTGTTCGGATTTTCCGCGCGGTTTATTCTGCTGCCGCCGGAATGGCAGCGCGAGTTCATCAACCGCCATCAGTATTCCGCGTGACCTGGAAAACGGCACGATGTTTCCTCTCGTGATGCTGCAACACGATGCCTGCGCCGAAATGGAACGACTCTTATCTGAGGTTCGAACGATTCCGGTTCGGATCACTCCTTCCGATAGACCAGAAGGGCGAATCCGTCTCTCGGTATTGTGACCGTGCCGTTTTCGAACACGACGTCGCCGGAGACGGAATCCATGCGGACAAACCGGAAGCCCGGAACGGAAACCTCCGTTTTCTGAATGTCCCGGTTGCTCTGTGTGAGGAGAATCCCCAGTTCGTTGCCGAGCCGGAAGGCGTTTGTCTGAATTCCCGGATTGCTCAGTTTGTGGAATTCATCGGCGCAGAAACTTCCGTTGTAAAGAAGATCGGCGGAACGCTCGCGGAAGGCGTTGGCTTTGCCAAGATACGCCTGATAACGGGGGGTAGCGGCGATGGAACTCCGGCAGCGGTAGATTTCCACATCGCTCCGGCTGCCGAGAAGAAGCATCTGATTGACGGGAAATTCGACGTCGGAATCGTCGCGGATGTTGCGGTTGGAGATGACCGCTTCGGGGAATGCTTCCTTGAAGAGATAGCTTGCCGAACGAACCTGCGGTTTTTCTCCGGTCTCTCTCCAGTTCGGATTCCGGGTCGAAGCGGGGAAGCCGAAGATATGGACAAAGTCCGTATATTGAAGAGTCTGGTCGGTGGTGCATTCGATTCCGAATCCGAGATCGCTTTTTCTGGATTTTGCGTATTCGTAAAGCTCTCTGAGCATCTCCCGCTTGCTGTGCATGAGGCCGGTGAAGGGAACGGGATGCCCGTGCGAGGGATCGCAGCAGGGATAGGAGGCAAGCCCGAGCTGATCGAAGAACACGGAATCGGCTCCGATTTCGATTGCAAAGTCAATATGACGTTTGAGGATTTCGATCCAGGAACGGCAGGAGGGACAGGCAACGACGAAGGTCTTGTTGCCGAAGGAGCGCAGAAAAGTACCAGTGTTGCTGAAATTGTAGAATTCGCGGTGTTCGGTGCCGTCCGCGCGTTTGATGGAGACGCGCTGTCCTTCCCCGGAGCGATAATAGTCTGTGTTTGCGTCGATGAGCTGTCCGTTGAAATAGAGAATGATTTTTCCGCCTTTGTCATGGACTTTGCGGATATTCTCTTTGAGCGCTTCGACTCCGCCCTGCGAGGGATCGGGGGTGTAGACCGGATAACCGGCATCCATTCCCTCGGCGGTCCAGCCGAAGAGAAAGAGGGTGTCGATTCCGGCTTTTGCGGCGTCGTCATACGCCTGTTCGAGCTTGTTGTAGGGGAAGAAGTATTCGCCGTACTGATGATGCAGAATGATTCTCTGCCAGCCTGCGGAATTTCGGACATGCTGTGGAATCTTCGGGGCGGAGAACCATGAATCGGCCCAATTGCGGTATTTATGAGCTCCGATCCACCACTCGCCGGAATAGGGAGAGGTGACGATTTTGTTTTCTCTCCAGCTTTCTCCGGCTTTCAGGAAGGGATAGCGGACCATGAACATGTTGAGAGAGGTGTTTTTTTCGAGCTCGAAAAAATGAGCTGTCAGTTCGAAGGAATCATCGTGACAGCCGAAATAGAAGCCGTCTTTGCCCCAGTCGAGTTCAAAGCAGTTCATGGAGCAGGAGCGTCCCGGATAGATGGCGGGATTGCTCCGGATGTATTTCTGGTCCGGCGCCATGTAATTGGTGAAACAGGATCGGATGTACTGCGGAAGATTCTCGATCCGTTCGCTAACCAGTTCCGTGGTGATGGCGGCCATCGGCGGTTCGGGATCGCGGATGGAGAAGATCGGGAAATGAAGTTCGCGGATGAGTTTGTCCGCCGTATTGTTCACGAGGTCGGCACTCCAGTGAATATCATCTTTCCGCAGTTCGGCGGAGATGGAGACGGAGACGGGAATCGTGCCGCGCTGTTCGCATTCGCATTCGGAATAGGAGAGGGTGATCCGGTCGTCTTTCAGCCGGATTTCCGGTTTTCCCGCGGGACGGGCTTCCAGTTCCAGACATCCGGAATCTCCGAGGATCATGCGCAGCAGTTCGTGCGGACGGAAGAGTTCTCTGTCTGATTTTTTATTGCGAAGTTCGACAAGGGTTCCCTGGTCGTCGATTACGAGAGAAATAAATTCGTTTTCAATCCGGTTCATAAAAGGATCTCCATGTTGTTGCGGATATTATAATGTGAAATTGGAAACAGCGCTATGAAAAGAATGCCAAAAAATATGGGAATCGTGCCGGAAATGCTTGAAAAGACCGGGGAAGGATGATATCATAAGGATTATGAAGAACTACTATCTGCATTTTGATGATCTGCCCCGGACGCTTGCCGCGCCCCTGCCTCTTTCCGCACTTCTTTCCTGTGACAATGCTCTTGGAACGTGGGACGGGAAACGTGGGAACATCATGGAATTTGCGGTACGCATCTCCTCTTCTGATGCGTACTCGGTCGATATTCAGGACGGGCGCGAGACACGGATGCCGTTTCCGCATGTGTATCTGAAGTATCCGGGGAGTGATTTTCATTCGCCGCCTTTTGCGCGCCGGGAGGCATTTGCGGTTCTTTACGATGGAGCGCTTTGCGGGCGTCTGGAGGAGCACGGCATTCTGCTGGATACGGTGACATGGCCGCTGGAGATCACGCCGGAGATCCGTTCGCTGATCCGGAAGATCGACACGCTGTGCGAGAGCATGTCGGTTCCCGGCTGCATCGACCGGATCGACGGATACGCATTGTGTCTGCTTCGGGAGCTGATGCTTCAGCATCCGGCGCGGCGGACGCTCCGTTCTTCGGAGAGCGAATCCTTTTATGCGGAGAAGATTCAGCGGATTGCCTCGTATCTGCGAGCGCACTATGCGGAAGGAATTTCTCTGGATGAGCTGGCGGCGGAGCATGGATTGTCTCGCCGGACATTTTTTCGTTATTGGAATCGGGAGTTTCCGTCGCATTCTCCGATACAGTATCTGCTGGAGCTGCGGATGCGTGAGGCGTGCCGTCTGCTTCGTTATGAGATGCCGATCTCGGAAATCGCGTTACGGCTGCACTTTTCAGATTCTTCTTATTTTGCGGAACAGTTCCATCGGCGATTCGGCGAGACGCCGAGTCAATTCCGCCGACGCCGCTCCGGTAAACTCTGAATTTTCCGCAGATAGTGTCCGCTGTTTTGAGCACATTTGTTTCCGAGTGATTCCTGATTCCGAGAGTGAAAACGAATCAAAAACCTTGAAGTTCTCAACGTTTTTCCGGAAGGACCTCAACCCAGTAGCCGTCGGATGATGCAAATTTTACGTAATCTCCTATTTGATTTTTTATATTCCTGATATATAATACTCTAAGAATATAAAAAATCAATGGAATTACTATGAAAAAAGCTGTCATTTACGCTCGACAAAGTTCCGGCGACGAAGAAAAGAGCGCCAGCGTCGATCAGCAGATTGAAAACTGCCGCAAGTTGGCAGAACGTGAAGGTTATGAAATCATCGACGTGTTTTCCGATTTGAATATATCGGGAAAGACTTATCCCGATCTTCCTGATGCCAAAGTTTTGGCAGGACTTGATTCAGCATATCAGGAATGGAAGAAAGGGTTGTCACGCTCCGATGTTTCCGGACGTTTCCGGGAAGGGCTCGCCAACGTCATTCATTTACTTCCTCAAGTTGATTTTGTATTATTGGATAGCAATAGCCGTCTTATGCGCCCCAAGCGTCTCACCCATGTAGAATCCTATATCAAAGAATATTTTTGTCGCTATGATGTCAAATTGCACGTGGTGAAAAGTGGAATCATTGACTTTTCCACTTTTACCGGCTCATTTATGACTTCAGTCGAAGGGCAAATCAATGATGAACAAATCAGCTCTCAACTGACAAACAGCAGGGCTGCTCTGAAAAAGCTGAAGGATGAAGGGTTCTTTAATTCAGGCGGAGACCGCCTTGGTTATAAATTTTTGAGAAAACACAGATATGAGATTGTTCCTGAAGAAGCCGAGCTGATTCGCTTTGCGTTTAGAGGAATCGTCGCCGGTATGCCATACACCCGAATCGTAAAACAAATCAATGAGCGATTCCGGCGACAAAAAGTTTTTACGACTTCCCAACTGAAAGACCTGACCAATCGCCTTTATCTGACAGGTTTTCAGGAAAATTCCAAGGGAGAAATTATCGAATGCCAATGTACCAAAGACATCCCGATCATAGATTATTCGACTTTCAGGAAAGCACAGGAGGTTGTTCGGCAAAAACGGGCATTCGTCAGCCGGGAACGGCTCTATTTCAATCCATTTGCAGGAATCGTGAAATGCGGCTATTGCGGCAAACAGATGTATTTAACCCAGAATCACGGGCATACTCAAGCCTATCGGTGCAAAACCGGAACAATCACGAATCGAACTGATTGCAATACCGCCGCTCTGCCATTTAAAATTGATGCTCCGACTGGAACAGGATTGTATGATGCAATCTCTCCATTGCTGGTTGCCGGGTTAGTCGAATATGTTGATCAAGCCAACCGCCAGCCTCAATATCAGGAGAATCTCGATAAACTTGTGATTGAGTTGGAAAATATCAGTCAGAAAGAAACTGAAATTGCTCAAATGTATGCCGACGGCAAACTGTCGTCCAAGCAAGTTGAAACCATGATGGCTCCATGCAATCAACGGCGTTCTGAACTGGAAAAACAAATTCAATCTGTTAAGAGAGAATTATTGACTACAGAAGAGCTGGACACATATGGTCGAGCGGCAATTGAACTTCACGTGGATCAATTGATAAAAGGAAAATTATCCGATGTCCTGTATACCGAATTACTCCGCAAAACGATTCAAAAAATTCTCGCATATCAGGATCGAATTGAAATAGAATCCATCTTTGGGAAAATCACTCTTCGTCGTGTTCGCCAGGGCAAGCTCAGCAATCTTCTGCCACGTTGTACCTTTACCTGGGATAAAAAGACACCATACTTGACCCCGCAAAGCAAAATTCTGGCAATCTATATCAATGAGTCATACTATCACTTTGATCCCACAATACAGAAGACTTTTGAATCCTCCAAACTTTCAATTACTGAACTTGGGGTTCAATTTCCTGAACCGGAGGGACGTTATGCCCGTCCCCAATTGGAAAAAATCGCAGCACATCGACAATTTTCCAAAATGAAATGGAGTGAAATCGACAAACTCTATAAAGGCAACTTCCGTGAAGTCTGCGTTGATCGAGGAATCGGCAGAACTCACCGAATCAAATCGGTGAAAAGAAACAGCCGGAAAAAATGATCCGAATATTTTGCTGAAAAGATTTGACTTTTGTTCTTCAGATGCCATCTTAAGCATCGATCTATTAATAAGTTGCATAGAAATAGAGTCGCATGAGGCGTTTGCAGAACAGAAGTCAGACGGAATCATTGTCAACGATTCTCCGGGAGCAGTTAAAGGATGATCCGGAGTTCAAACGTACTGGAGGTATTTTTACTCCATACATTTTACGTCGTCATTTTGCACACAAACTGCCGCCGGAGTTCTCCCATATTCCCAAATCCGGTCCAACCACTTTCTTGCGAACAGTTGGCGACAACCCCAAATCCATTCACTTGCCGGGAATAGGGAGGCAGCTTCACCCCTCTCGTGATGATATTGCCATTTTGACGGATACCGATCTTCCTCCCCTGAAAAGAGCCGGACTCATTTTCGGTATTCAATACGGCGATTACTCGGAAGAACAATCCATCGTCGACCTTGCAGATTCGACTCTTGACAAATCACACGTTGTGAAGATGGAAATTCTGGCAGAAAAGATTTCCACAGCAGAAGTAACAGGTCCTGCAATATTTTTCAATGTCTTCGAACCATATAATATTTATTTTCACCAAGGTTCGACGGCAATCAAAACATTATTCAGCGAACACTATCACTGCTTGGCGTTCGCCATTAATCCGACAGATTCTCAATGTGATATAGCCAGAGCTTGCCATTGGCAAATTTTCACTCATCAGAGCCATCGGCTTTACTGTTTCGCTATAACCGATAAAGTCCGGCAACGTTCAATTCCCCTTACCTATTCCGTAGCCCTCAATGGATAAATCCCCCAAATATGCCGATCAGGTAATTCTCATAAAATATTGACCACTATTTCAGCGGAAATCCACCCATTCAGACGGTTTCATGGAGGTCAATGTTTTTACCGGAACTCCATAGGCGTTCAGGAATGCGGTACTGTGGCGCCCGGTTTTCTTCCCCCATTTGATTTCGAATGGCTGAAGCTGATCGCCCTGCTTGACGATCAAATCGACTTCAGCTCTATCCCGATTGCGCCAGAAATAGAGCTCTGCGGGATTTTCAGCCAGTAAATTCCGCTTGGCAATTTCCGCAATTAAATAATTCTCGAACAACTTTCCAATATCAGAACGGTTCTCGGTGGGATCAAAAGCATTCAAGATGGCATTGCGAATGCCGGTATCCCAGAAGAAAATTTTCTTACTCTTGGCAATTTCTTTCCGAGGATTGGTACTGTATGCAGGAAGTCGGAACAATACAAAGGTCTCTTCCAAAAGGTCAAGATAACGGTCAACCGTCGCCCGTGCAATACCGAGCTGCTGAGCCAACTCATTGGTGGATACTTCGGAACCGGCTTGATGTGCCAGCAACGTCAGAAGTTGTCGAATCAGATCAGGTGTTTTAACCAATCCCGCTTGCAGAATATCCTTCCACAAATAATCCCCCGCAAGTTCCCGCAGAAGCTCGACCTTGTTATCGGAAACCACCACTTCCGGATAACCGCCGAACACCATAGACCGAACCAAGGCGACTCGAAATTGAGCAGCGAAATGCTCTTCCACGATCGGCATGGTATATTCCGATTGCATCCAGCTTTCCGCAGCCAACGACTCGGAAAGCACAAAAGGCGGCAATTGAATTTTGAGATTACGCCCGGTCAGGCTTTCTGTCGCTTGTGAAAGCAAATTCAAACTTGATGATCCCAGTAAAACAAACTTTACCGGCAATTGGGAATCATACCATCCCTTGACGATTCGGGCACACTCCGGCTCCCGCTGTGCCTCATCAATGATCAAAACTTCTGGATTGCCGAGGGTTTTCAGCCCATCAATCGGAGGCAATACGGAAGCCGCCTTGAACCGAGCCACATCAAATGGAATATCAAAATTGAGCATCACGGCATTCCGTGCCTTCAAAGCCTCAGCAACCAGCGTGGTTTTCCCAACCTGCCGAGCCCCAATCACAATAGCGATTTTCCCACTCTCCAAGATTTTCAAAAACCGAGGTAACGCTTTTCTGCTGATAAGCATGATCAGAACTCCTTATTATTGCCATTTTCAATAGCAATATACACCATTATTTTGCAAAGTCAATATTGCAAAATAATAGTGTATATCGAATCATAAAGCAATACTCTACAGATAACTATCACATAAGAACAAATTTCAAGTTGAATCAAAAATCTGTACAGCTCGTTTACATTCCTCAATTTTTACATTTTCCAAAACTCAATTTTCCTAGATCGTGTCGTCAATAGTTAAAAGACCCAAGCTGCAATACACCTGATTTGTACTGCAGCAAGAAACGAAGCGGTGTTTTTAGCATATCTGGTTGCGACTCCGCGCCAACGTTTTAATATCATG
>CALXMJ010000138.1 GCA_944389445.1 uncultured Victivallales bacterium
CACCGCCGGATCCTGAGTCCGGAACTTGCCCGGATCATCGCCGGCGACGTGGAGTAACACCTTTCTCCCGGGCATCCGGAAAAATACCACAAAAAAGCCGGATCCCTTTTTCTCCGGAATCCGGCTCTGGAATGAAACCGCTTTCAGGCGGAAGCAATCAGTATTTGCTGTCGGCGTAATCGACCCAGCCGCCCGCCTTGACCAGCTCGAAGTCGAACTCGCCGACGGTGAACGGATAGACTTTTGTCACATTTCCGTTGGAAATGGTGAAGGTCTTCTTTTCCGTGTCGGTCGTGCAGACGGATTCCGTTCCGGCAAAGGTTTTGAAAATATCATCGATCTGCTCTTTCGGCAGGGAAATCGCCATCAGTCCGCAGTTGAACATGTTCTGACGGAAGATGCGGGCGAAGTTTTCCGCGATCACCAGATTGATGTCATTGTATTCGAGCACCCAGGGAGCATGCTCGCGGGAGGAGCCGCAGCCGAAGTTCGCACGGGTGATGACCACACTTTTTCCGGCAATGTCCTTTTTCGGATCGAAGCCGGGAAGATTGAGGTCTTCCAGACAATACGGCTTGAGCGCATCCTTGGTCAGTTCCGTCAGATATTTTGCCGGAATGATCTCATCGGTATTGATGTCGGAGCGGTCGAGAAACAGTATTTTTCCACTGAAGTTTTTCATTTTGCAATCCTTTCCTGATCAGCCTTTGTAGAGCGGAGAGTTGGTGACGAAACCGGCGACAGCCGTCGCGGCCGCGCTTGCCGGACTCATCAGATGCACCATGCCGCCCTTGCCCATGCGGCCGTTGAAGTTGCGGTTTGTGGTCGAAGCACAGCTTTCGCCTTTGGCAAGCACGCCGTTGCTCATGCCGAGACATGCGCCGCAGGTCGGATTAGTGACGCAGAATCCGGCATCCATGAAGATCTGAATGATCCCTTCCGCGAGAGCCTGCCGATAGATTTTCGGAGTCGCCGGAGAAACAATCGCACGCAGATTCGGACTGATCTTTCTGCCCTTGAGCACCTGAGCCGCAATACGCAGGTCTTCGATCCGCCCGTTCGTGCAGGAACCGATGTAAACCTGGTCGATCTTTGTTCCGGTCATTTCACGGATCGTCCGGACCTGATCGGGCTTGTAGTTGATCGTCATCAGGGGTTCGAGCTTCGAAGCGTCGAACTCCACGACTTTGGCGTAGACGGCATCGGCGTCCGGACGCCACTTGGAGTATTCGGCAAGCGCTGCCTCCCTGCTCGGGAACTCGTCCTTGATGAACTCCCAGAGATAATCGACCGTCACGCGGTCCGGATAGCAGATGCCGCAGGTGCCGCCGGCTTCGATCGCCATGTTGCAGAGCGTCATGCGCGACTCCATGGACATTTCGTCGATGGTCGGCCCGGCGAACTCAATCACCTTGTCCGTCGCGCCGTTGACCGTGAGAAGCTGAATGATCGCAAGGATCAGGTCCTTGGCATACACACCCTCGGGCAGTTTGCCCGTCACGTTGATCTTGATGGTTTCCGGAGAGCGCATCGTGCAGACGCCCTTCAGGATGCCGACTTCCAGATCGGTGGTTCCCACTCCCGCGGCAAACGCGCCGAACGCGCCGTGCGTACAGGTGTGAGAGTCGCCCATGATGACCGTGTACCCCGGACGGACAAATCCCTTCTCCGGGAAGATCGCATGGCAGACGCCGTTCTCGCCGATGTCGAAGAAATCCTTGATTCCGTGTCTGCGCGCCCAGTCGCGCATGGTCTTTCCCTGCTCGGCGGTCTTGGAGTCCTTCGCGGGGGTGACATGGTCGATGACCGCTTTGATCTTCGCCGGATCAAAGACTCTGTCTTTTCCGCGTTTGACAAGATCGTTGATCGCGATCGGGGTGGTGATTTCATGGCAGAACACACGGTCGAGAGAGAGCACGTTGACCCCTTCGGTCGGCTTGTCGATCAGGTGTGCGTCGAATATCTTTTGCGCAACGGTTTTTCCCATTTTTGACTCCTTGTTTGCGTTCGTAAAACGACTCTTGTTTTCAATCGGATAACATAGCATGAAATCGGAGAAATTGCAATCGTTCCTTAAAATTTCGATTCCCCGAAAAGAAAAACGGAGGAGCGCTTGCATTATCTCCATTCAAATGTATTGGTATATCCAACGTCTATGGAAACAAAATGAACAATGCTATCCGAACAGTTTTCAGACATCTGCTGCGCCAGATCATGGAGGGCTCTCTCGCTCCCGGCGATCTCCTGCCGACGGAAACGGTTCTCGCGGAAGAGTTCGGCACCACAAGAATGAACGTATTCCGGGCGCTCGAACTGCTCAAGCGCCATGGCGTCGTCGTGCGGAAAAAACGCGCAGGCAGCACCATCGCCCCTTCCCCGGATCCGGAACTGATCCGCCGGCTTTTCAACCGGAGCAGTCAGGTTGTCTATGCTCTTCTCTCGCGCAATCCGCGCGGAATCCACTGGAACCGCACAACGCTTTCCGCTCTCGCGCAAACCCTGAAAACCGCAGGATACGGGCTCCGCCGCATCCGCTTTCCGGAGAATGGCGATCCGATCGAATTCCAGCACATTCTCGACCGCGCCACTGCCGACGGCGCCGCCGCTCTCGTCATCTTTCCCGATACCGGCGACGATCCCCTCCTCCGGAAAAGCATCCCGAGTCTTCTGGCGGCAAAAACACCCGTCATGATTCTTCACCGCTCCGACGATCTCAACCGTCTGGATTTCGCCTCCTCGGTCGTCATCGACCATTTCAGCGACGGCATCCGTCTGGGCACTCTTCTGCGGCGGAACGGAGTCCGGGCGATCATTCTGATCCGCAATGCCGGTCCCCCTCCCGTGGGGAGCCGTCTGCGGATGGCAGGACTGAAAATCGGACTCGGCGGCACAGACTCCCCCCCTCTCCCGGAACCTCCTCTTCTCCTGGAAGAGTTTCAGCCGGAACTTCCCGGAGCCGAACAACTCTTCTCCAGAATCCGGGAAGACCGGACCCGGAAACTCTTTTTCATCGCCATGAACGACGAATACGCCGCAAGGTTTCTCTGTCTGGCACGCGAGCACGGCCTTGCCGCAGGACGCGACTACGATCTCGCGGCATTCGACGACAACCCGAACTACCGCTCCCTCGGCATCTCCACCATGCAGGTCCCGCAGAAACAGATCGGAGAACTCTTCGGACGCATGATCACCGAAAACTCTTGGTACCGCCAGTACCCGGTTCATGTGTCGGTTCGTGTGGAATCCCGTTTTCTCCAGCGCTCCAGCTGCCGGAAACTGAAGTAACACCTTTCTCCCGGCAACCCGCCTCCCGGGAAAACAAAAACAGGAAATCTCCGGAAAAAATACACAGGCCTTTGATTTTTCCCGTTTCGAATGTACATTGTATAATGTTCATAAATCTTGAACTTTAAATCAGGGATATGAGGAATGTCGATCAGTGAAAAACAAATTCTGAGAGCCGACCTTTCCGGCGGATTCCGGATGGAAGGATACTGGATCTGGTGCGGCTCCGTTCTCAAAAGCTCGGACGGATATCACATGTACGCCGCCAGATGGCCGAAACAGTATCCGATGTTCATCGGCTATATCTATCAGTCCGAAATCGTGCATGCATTTTCGGAAACGATGTGCGGCCCTTACCGCTTCGTCGAAAAGGTTCTCCCGAACGGTTCCAATCCCTCCGCCTGGGACGGACGCATGGCACACAATCCGACGGTTCTCCGTTACGGAAATCGTTTTCTGCTCTATTACATCGGCACAACCTACCGGGAGGAAAACCCCCGGATCACAGACCATGACCGGACTCTCACGGACGCCATCTATCAAAGAATCCGCATCGGCGTCGCCATTGCGGATTCTCCCGCGGGGCCATGGAAAACGCTGGACCATCCGGTGCTGGAACCCCGACCGGGACACTGGGACCATCAGATCGTCACCAATCCCGCCCCCTGCGTTCTCCCGGACGGATGCATCTATCTTTACTACCGGAGCAACACTCCGGAAGGACTGCGGATCGGGCTTGCCGTCGCCGACACCCCCGAAGGACCCTATCGCCGCGTACAGGACAAACCCGTCCTCACCGGATTCAATGTGGAAGACCCCTTCGTCTGGCACAACGGCAGTGAATTCGAAATGCTCGCCAAGGATATGAAAGGAACCATTACGGGAGAACTCCATGCCGGAGCCCATTTCAAATCCTCCAACGGCATCCGCTGGGAGCTTGTCGGCAAAGGCTATTCCCGGACGATCGAAGACAGCAACGGAAATCCCCTTCATCTCGGCTGTCTGGAACGTCCGCAGCTTCTCTTCGATGAAAACCGGAAACCCTGCTGTCTTTTCGCCGCTGCCGCGGACGGTCCCGGCGGTTTCCACAGTGCGCTCAACACCTGGAACATCGCGATTCCGTTGTAAACCGGTCTGATCTTCCGGCATCGTCCTGTAAAAAAATGAAAAAAAATGGATCCGGCGGGGAACCTCTCCGGATCGTTGCTTGTCTGTTCAGAAAAATAACGGATTGTTTCCATAAATTCATGGAATATTGCAACGACAAGGAGCGACAAGATGAATCGCAGCAAACAGTTTCTCTCTCTGCTGGCCGCCTCCGTATGCGGAGGGGCGGTTGCCCTGCTTCTGGCACATGTGTTTCTGAAGGAAAAAACCCTTCCGGCGCCCTCACCGGTTCCGGCTTCGGAAAAAACGGGGATGAGGGCCGTACCCCCAAAGCCGCTCCCGGTCTCCGCTCAGGATGCCGGAACGCTCCAGACGCAGTTTTCGGACACAATTTCCAGATCCATGCCGGCAGTCGTTCTGATCACGGCGCAGAAACGGATCGGCGTTATCAGCCCTTACGCAAATCTCTATAATTACGGACGCAGAAGAATCGACTACATGGAAATCCCCTCCGGACAGGGGTCCGGCTTCTTCATTCGCGAAGACGGTTACATTCTCACCAATCATCATGTTGTGCGCAATCAGGATTCCTTCTGGATCACTACGCATGAAGGAGAGGAATATCCAGCGAAAGTCGTCGGGATTGATCCCCCCACCGACCTTGCGCTCTTGAAAATAGATGCAAAACGGAAATTCCCGGTTCTGGAATTCGCCGATGCGGAAAGCGTCAAAATCGGGCACTGGGCCATCGCGATCGGAGCGCCGTTCAGCCTCTCGCGAACCGTCACGATCGGAATCGTCTCCAACACCCGCCGCAACGGCGTGGGAATGAACCTGCATGAAAGCTACGTGCAGACCGATGCCTCCATCAATCCCGGCAACTCCGGAGGACCGCTCCTGAACATTCAGGGCAAAGTCATCGGAGTCAACGACTTCATTCTCTCGCCCTCCGGCGGCAATATCGGGCTCAGTTTTGCGATCTCCTCGGACATTGCAAAACAGGTCTCCACGGAACTCATCAGCAGCGGACATGTGGAACGCCCGTGGCTGGGAGCCGTTCTCGCACCGCTCAACCGCAGCGCGAAAAAGAAACTGGGCATTGAGCACGGGGTCCTGATCTCCCAGCTCTTCCGGAACTCACCCGCGGCAAACGCGCTCCGCCCCGGAGACATCGTCCTGAAGGCGAACGGACGCGACATCTCCACGCCCTACGATCTCCAGGGCTGCATTTTCAGCCTGCTTCCCGGAGCAAAATTGAATCTGACCATCCGCCGTGCGGGAAAAACGATCCCCGTCGAACTGACCCTGACCAAGTCGCCGCGCAACTGGTTCCGCGGCGGAATGAATGCGGACGACGAGTCCGTCTACGTCCGGCAGATGTAATTCCGCATCCGTTTCCGCCGCGAAACGCCTTCCGGCGGAATCCTCAGCGGACATTCACCCGTTTCCAGACGGCAAGCGTCCGGGCGGCAAGATCCGTCATGGTGACTTCCGTCTCACCGATGAAGTTCGGTTTGATCGTGTCATGGAGCTTCTCCGCCAGACGGCTGGAATCGTTGATGATTCCGACAATCGACCCGACCGTGGCTCCGTTGCAGTCGGTATCGAGCCCCCCCATCACGGCGAGAGCGCAGGAGCGGTCAAGATCCAGCTCCCCGTACAGGAGCGCCATCAGCACGATCAGGGCGTTGTTAATTGTGTGGACTCCGTTCATTTTCTCATATTTCGCATCCAGGCGGTCCATGAACTCTTCCCAGGAAGGACTCTGCTTTTTCCATTCGAGCGCCTCGCGGACCGCCGCCGACAGTTTGCACCGTTCCGGAATCTCGGAAAGCCCGATCTCAATCAGTTTATACGGATCATGCTCCACAAAAGCAGCGGCGATGACTGCGGCAAAGAACATCTCACCGTAGATGCCGTTCCGTGTATGGGTCCAGTGGGCGTCGCGCCAGGCGAATTCGGCGGCGAGTTCCGGATTTCCCGCACAGGCATACGCCCAGCCGTCGGCGCGGATCTGTGCGCCGATCCATTCCCGGTAGGGATTGTTGAAACGGCGGGTGAATGCCGGAGTCACAACAGAAGGCTGGGTCCCGTGACGCGGCCCGCGCATGTTGTAGTTCAGAATCGCCTGACGCTCCGCTGTGCAGATCGCATAATACGGCAGATGCGTATTCCACGAATTCGCGATGTCGTACCAGTGGAAATCCGGACCGAATTTTTCCAGGACGACCAGTCCCATCAGAGTGTAATGGATATCGTCATCGGCCTCCATGAACGCAATGTTCTCCCGGGTCGAGAGCGAACACCAGGTAAACGAGGGATCGTACGGCACATAATCGGCAAGCTCCCACGCGTTCCTGGCTGTCAGATACTCTTTGATCGGCTTGCGGCGCTTCCCTTCGACCGGTTTGCCGAGAGCACATCCCACGGAACGGCCGCGCCAGGCGCCATGAAACCGTTTTTTCAGTTCCTCATCGGAATGCGTCAGATTGCATTTGCGCACGCCATGCGGACGCAGCGCGCGGATCTCATCCAGTTCGTTCGGCTCCACCCAGTCATAGTCCGGACGCTTCCGGAGCTGTTCCAGCCGTTTGTAAATCCGGAGAATGGAATCCGAATAGGCATCATGATCCGGATCAATCATTTTCACCTGCTCCCGGATCTCCTCCGGAATCAGAAAACCTTCGTACTCAAGCTGAATCAGCTCCTCCTTCAAAAGACGGATGGGCGTAGTATATCCTGCGATCGGAAACATTGAACAACCTCCTTGTTTTGGTTTGTTTCTTTTTATTATAGCAGAAAATCTTCGGAAATTCTTCCTGAAAAAGGCCATTTTCCGAGCAAAAAACACCATTTTTTCTTCCGGAAAAAATTTTGTTCCGGACTTGACATTTTCCGAAACGGGAATATAGTTAGCTTTCTAACTGTTTCAGAAAGTTTTCCGGAAAAATGAGAGTGGAACAATCCTTGCATTTCATGCTGCTGAAAGCGGAGGCTGCGCTGGCGAAACAACTCTACCAGACGCTTGCCGAAATCGAACTCTCGCCCGGACAGCCCAAACTGCTGGACTATCTCTGCGAACATGACGGGTGCATCCAGAAAGAACTTGCCTCCGTCTGCGAAGTGGAATCGGCAACCATCACCAGACTTCTGACGCGCATGGAAAGTGCCGGGCTCATTGAACGCAGGGTGTCCTCCTCGGACAAACGGTCGTTGAGTGTCTTCCTGACGGAAAAAGGCCGGCACGCAGGAACGATCGTCCGGGAGAAATTCGCCGGAATCGAAGCCGGCGCATTCGCAGGGCTCGACGGGGAACACCGGAAACTCTTTCTGGAGCTTCTCTGCAAAATCTACAACAATCTCTCGCACCGGAAATCTCAAACCGGACGATGCAGCAAAACTCATCATTAACAGAAAGGACCGAGCCATCATGAAACCGTTGCTCATCGGCGGAACCGAATTCAAATCCAGACTCTTCCTCGGAACGGGAAAATTCTCTTCCAACGGGGAAATGAAAAAAGCGATCCTCGCTTCCGGTACGGAACTCGTCACGGTCGCCCTGCGCCGCGTCAGTTCCCAGCCGGACAGCAAGGACGACAATCTTCTCGACGCCATCCCCTCCCATGTGAAAGTCATGCTGAACACCAGCGGAGCCAGAACCGCCGAAGACGCCGTCAAGATCGCCAAGATCGCCAAAGCCGCCGGATACGACTGGATCAAACTCGAAATCCATCCCGATCCGAACTACCTCCTCCCCGATCCGATCGAAACGTTCAAAGCGGCGGAAGAACTCGTCCGCATGGGCTTCACGGTGCTGCCGTACATCAACGCCGATCCCGTTCTGGCGAAACGTCTGGAAGAGGTCGGGGTCGCGGCGGTCATGCCCCTCGGCTCCCCGATCGGCAGCAATCAGGGAATCAAAACCGAAGCCATGCTCCGGATTATCATTGAGCAGGCAAACGTGCCGGTCGTGGTC
>CALXMJ010000139.1 GCA_944389445.1 uncultured Victivallales bacterium
GCGGAATTTCTGAAGTATCTAGACACAAATTGTATCCTGGTTCTTGAAGGCACTACAAAAAAGGCTGTACTTGAAGAAATCATTGCGCTGGCGACCACCAGATGCACTCTGGATGAGTCTCAGCTCAGAGAGCTGATCTGGAAGCGGGAAAAAATGATGACGACCGGAGTCGGACGCGGTCTTGCTCTGCCTCATATCCGTGTGCCCGGTTTTCCTGTGCCTCTCGTGATCATCGGCATCTGCAAGAATCCGATCTCGGATTACAAGAGCCTTGACAGCGAGCCGATCCGCCTGATCGTCTTCATTGCCGCCGACGAGCGGGATCAGGACGCCTATATCCGGCTGCTGGGAAGCGTTTCCTCCAAACTGAAGGATCAGTCGGTTGTCGACGAGATTTTCGAGGTGATGAAGAACAAGAAGAAAGTGATCGCGGCTCTGTCGAAAGGCGAGGAATAAGCGGTCGGGTTCAGAAAGTCCTCTCGGCGTGAGAGGACTTTTTGTTTCAGGACGCTCTCGTAACGGCGGCGGGATTCTCTTTGGGTTCCCGGACCGTGAGAAATCTCCGTTTGTATTCGTTCAAATAGAGCTCAAGACCGTTGAAAAAGTCGGCTTTTCTTTTCCTGGAGATGATGCGTCTGCTTTTCGCGTTTGTTTTTTTTGTCATTTGAATCCTCCTTTTTCAGCTTCCTTCGGGATAGACACGGGAGAAAAAAATATGTTCCATCGGAGAAATACGGCATGATGAGCGGAAATCGGTGCGTGATGATTCCGGAGTTCGGCGATGTGCCCGGGTTCGAGCCGTTCCGGATAGAGAAAAAGGACTGGCACGATGGAATCCTTGTCCGTTCCCCGAACTGGCTGGGTGATGCCGTCATGTCGATTCCGGCTCTGGTCCAGCTGCATTCGCTTCTGCCGGAGTTCTGCGGGCTGTTTGTGCTCTGTCCGAAGGGGATTGCTCCATTGTTCCGGGCGCTGCCCTGTGTGGACCGGGTGGTTCCGTTGTCGGATCCTCATTCGTTTCTGTCGGCGGGGGAGCGGTTGACCGTCAAGCGTCTTCAGCCGGGGATCGGGATTCTCTTCAATAATTCATTCCGGGATGCCCTGAGCCTGAAGCTGGCGCGGGTCCCGATGCTTTTCGGCGCAAAGGCACGGAACCGGTCCTGGCTCTTGAAACGGTCTTACGCGTTTCCGAAACGGATTACGGCGGCGCTGAACCGGCCGCATCAGGCGGCGAAATACATGGCAATCGCGGAGGCTCTCGGGGCGGCGCCGTGGGACGGGCATCTGCCGGAATTCCGGGACCTGGTGATTCGGGAGGAGTTGTCGCCGGAACTGGATGCGCTGCTGCGGAAGGAGCGCATTCTGGCTCTTGCGGGAGGGGCTGCGTATGGAGCGGCAAAGCGATGGCCTGCGCCCTCGTTCGGTTCTGTCGCGGACAGATGGATCCGGGAGAAGGACGGTTTTGTGGTGGCGCTCGGTTCGAAGAGCGAACGGGCGATTGCCGATGAGATTCTGGCGGGACTGCCGGAGGACCGGGTCATGAATGCCGCGGGGAGCACCTCGCTGGAAGAGCTGATGCTGATTCTGAAACACTCCTCCATGTGTGTGGCGAACGACAGCGGAGTGATGCATCTTGCCGCGGTTCTCGGGGTGCCAGGAGTGGCTCCGTTCGGGTCCACGGATCCGGTTGCGACTTCGCCGCTTTCCCGGAAGTGGCGAATCGTGTTCGATAAAATTGAGTGCGCGCCCTGCTTCCGGCGTGTCTGTCCGAAAGGGACGAAGGAGTGCTTCGATTCCCTGACGCCGGAATTCGTTTGGGACGTCATGAAAGATATTCCGCTTTCCTGATTGAATTTTTCCCGCTTCCGGGCTATTGTACAGAGAAACTTCAACAGGAGATTTACGATGGAAGAACAACACACAATATCCGTTCTGGTCGCCAATAAATTCGGCGCGCTCGCAAGAATCGCGGGACTGTTCAGCGGACGCGGCTACAACATAGAATCCCTGACGGTCAACCGCACGCACAATCCGGCGCTCTCCCGCATGACGATTGTCACAACAGGGGACGACGCCGTTCTCGAACAGATCGAAAAACAGCTGACGAAGCTGGTGGATGTCGAAGCCGTTGTCGAGCTTGACAACGACTGCTTTGTCGAACGGGAACTTGTCCTGGTGAAGGTCCGTGCGACGCGGGAAAACCGTGCGGAAATTTTGAATCTGGTGGAAATTTTCGGCGCCAGGATTCCGCTGGTCCTCAAGGATGAGATCGCCCTTGAACTTTCCGGTTCCTCGCGCAAAATCGAGAACTTCATCTCTCTGATTTCCGAGTATGGCATCATTGAGATGGCGCGGAGCGGAAGAACCGCGATTTCCCAGAAGCCGGGAACCATGGAAGATTCCCGCAACGCATGACCGGCAATGCAGAGAAGGAATCCGGCTGTGGCTTCCGTAACCATTGAATTCGACGCCGGGACCCTCCTGCTGGATTTCAACGGCGTGCCGCCGCCGGAGGAGGCGCTTGCATTTGTGCTGTTCGATGAACGTGTTGCGCTCTGGCGTGCACGCGCCTCCGATTATGCCCCCCTGCTTCGGGTCCTTTATGCGGCAAAATGGGAGGTGCGGGACAGCGCACGCGCCTATGCGGAGCTGAATCTTTCCCTTCACAATGGATTCCGTCCGATGGCGCATCAGGCAAACGCCCTGGATGCCTGGCTGAAAGCGCACGGACGGGGCATGGTCGTGATGCCGACCGGTTCCGGGAAAAGTTATCTTGCAGTGCTGGCGATTCTCGCCGTCAGGCGTTCGACTCTGGTCATAGCGCCGACCATCGACCTTGTCCAGCAGTGGGCGTCCTCCCTGCGGAAATTTCTCGGAGTCGAGATCGGTATGCTGGGGGGAGGGGCGAAGGAGATCCGCGATGTGACGGTCAGCACCTACGATTCCGCTGTGATTTTCATGGAGTATATCGGAGCAAAGTTCGGAATGATCGTTTTCGACGAGTGCCACCATCTGCCGGGGCCTGTGAACCGGCTTGCGGCTTCGATTGCGATCGCGCCGTACCGTCTCGGGCTGACCGCCACGCCGGAACGGGAGGATGGCGGAGAAGCCGTTCTCGCCGATCTGATCGGCCCGAAGGTCTGTGAGATTTTCATTGACGAGCTGGAAGGCCGTGTTCTTGCCCCCTATGAGACCCGCCGGGTCGCGGTGGAACTCTCGCCGGAGGAGGAAGAGGAATACCGCGCCTCGCGCAAAATCTATACCGATTTCATCCGGGCGAACGGGATCAATTTCAAGGAGCGCGACGGCTGGAGCCAGTTTATCATGCTTGCC
>CALXMJ010000140.1 GCA_944389445.1 uncultured Victivallales bacterium
GGTTTTTTTCGAGATTGGCGGCGATTCTGTAATAATCGGATTCTTTCGGAAGGGTCCGGTTGGTTCCGAGTTTGGTTCCGCCGGAACCGGCCCAGCTGTCGACCTCCATCCAGGAGAGTTCGCGGAAGCGCCCGGCAATGAGTCCTTCCACACCGTCCTCCACGCCGATGACTTCATGGCCTTCATTCATGGCGACCCGGACAATGGTGCGGATCGCGTTGTTCATGCCCGGAGCGGGCCAGCCCGAGGTGATGACCGCGATGCGGGCGTTCTGTTCCAGTTTTGCCGTCGCGGGACTGACCTGCGCCTGCACATTGACCAGATCGCAGGTTTTTCCCCAGTCGATCCCGCGCATTTCCTCGGCTTTGGCGTACTCGCCCTCTTTCAGTGCGGAGGCGATAGCGCGGGTCTTTTCGACCGATTCGATCAGCGGCGCCACCGCGATGCGGTTGTTGCTGGAGACAATGATGACGGATTTATTGTCCGGATTGTCCTTCATCAATTCCTTGACCGCCTGATAGCCGTATGCCGTGCTCATGTACCGGTCATACGCGCTGGGCGCACCGCCGCGCTGGACATGCCCGAGAATCGTGATGCGGCATTCCAGATTGAGCTTTTCCTCAATGATCTTCTGGACCTGGTCGCAGGTGATGGGATTGCCGTGAAGATCGCGTGCGCCTTCCGCCATAATGATGATGTTGTCGCGCCGTCCGGCAAGGTGTCCGGCATGGAGCAGCTTGCACATCTTGTCCTCCCATCCGGCTTCGGGGGGATGCTCCGGAATGAAGACCCACGAGGCCCCGGAGGCGATGGCGCTCATCAGCGCGAGATATCCGCAGTTGCGGCCCATGACTTCGACGATGAAGATCCGCTGGTGGCTGTACGCCGTGCTGCGGAGTGCGTCGACCGCATCGGTGATGCGGTGGAGAGCGGAATCGGCGCCGATGGTCATGTCGGTGTTCGCCATATCGTTGTCGATGGACCCCACAAGCCCGACGATGCGGAGCTGCGGACAGGCCGCCTGCTGGGCGGGCGTGATGCGTCCCGCTTTCATCAGTTCAGCAAGCAGACCGGACCAGTCCTGGCTGAACTGGTCCGCGCCGCTGAGACTGCCGTCGCCGCCGATGACCACAAGACTGTCGATTCCCCGTTTGACCAGGTTTTCCGCGGCTTTGAGCAGTCCTTCCCGTGTCCGGAAATCCTTGCTGCGGGCGGTCCCGATGATGGTTCCTCCCTGCTGCATGATCCCGGAAACGGAGGTCCAGTCCATCTGGACGATCCGGTCTTCAATCAGTCCCTGATATCCCTCATAGACCGCATAAACATCCATGCCGTAGGCGATTCCGCCGCGAACCACGGCGCGGACCGCCGCGTTCATCCCCGGGGCGTCGCCGCCGCTGGTGAGTAGTGCGATTGCTTTTTTTCCTGCTTCGTTCATTCTGGTACTCCCTGAAAGTATTCCTGCTTTTTCGGGAAAAATACCACGCGAATCCGTTTTTTCAAAATAAATTTTGATTTTAATTCTGTTAAAATCACCTTGCCCCTGCTGCTTCCTTTACAGACAGATGATGACGATCCCCGCAATCCCGAGTACGAATCCCGCTTTTTGCAGGATTCCGGTGTTCTCCCTCAGGATCAGAGCGCTGTAGAGAAAGAAGCCGACAATGCAGGAACTGACCACCAGCGGATAGCCGAGCGATCCGGCATTGGCCTTCGCAAGAAAGTCAAGCGCGTTGTAAAACAGCAGATAGCTTGCTGTCAGTCCGACCGCGTTCAGCGAGAGAGCGAACAGAAGCAGTTTCCGCACCTCTCCCGCGGCAAATTTCGGACGCAGAAGCGTTCCTGCCGCCAATCCTCCCGAAAGCCATCCGCCGAGCGTTCCGGTCTGAGCGAAAAAGGCGCGGTAGACACTCCCGATCTGTTCCCCGCTGTTCAGATACGAAGGCAGATTTCCGCAGCATTGATTGATTCCGCAGAGCACCATTGCAAGAAGAGCAAACAGATACCATGTCTTTTTCTGCTGCATCCGCGATTCGTCCGTTCCGGTCTTTTTTTCTTTTCCGAGTCCGAAGAGAAGCACGCTGGCAACGATCAGAAGAATCCCCGTGATCCTTGTGACGCTCGGAGAAACATGGAAGACCAGAATTCCCATAAGAAACGGGAAAATCAGTCCGGCTTGTACAATGGACCAGATGATTCCGTTCGGACCGCGCTTCATCGCCGCTCCCATCGCGAGGAACATGAAGTAGTTCAGAAAACCGTTGCCGAACATGGAAACGGCGGTGATCCATTTCGTCTGGGCTGAAATATCCGGCGGAGCTTTCCGCAGCAGCCACATTCCCGCCAGAAGCGAGATGCTGACCGTGATTCCGATCAGCGTCTGAAAGAGCTGAAGATACGGAATATTCAGCCTGTGTTTCGCCGCATAACTGATGACGACCCCGATCCAGATCCAGCTTACGCCGGTCAGGACGGCAAACAGAATGCCCATGAACATGAAGAAAGGCTCCCTTTCTCTGTTTCCGATGTGTCATCAGCGCCGATGGGCACATTTGAGGAGAAAGACACTTGAATCGGAAGGGGTCGCAACACGGAAGGTTCCGTTCATTTTTTCCGTCTGGAAGACCGGTTCCAGATCGTGGGCATCGTCCAGCAGGAGGAGTTCCACGGAGGAGAAGTTTTCCAGACCGGCAATGTTGAATTCCAGTTCCGCGGCACCGGACTTGAAGCAGGAAACGAGAATCCGCAGGTCGCCGTTTTCATTTGCCGACGCCAGAGCGGAGACCGATTCGCCGTTGCCGTCAGTTTCGGTCCTGATCCGATTTTCGAAGAGAGCCGTTTCTCCGAATGCTTTCATACCGTAATAGGATTTTGTGGGCATGCTGAACCGGTCGAAGAGTCCCCAGTTGGTGGCTGTTGCGGTGTAGTAGCATCCCAGATCAAGAGGGGTGTCCTGCCAGCCGATCATGACTGTATTCAGAAATGCGGCGGATTCGAGTCCTTTCATGATCCGGTATGCCGTTTCGCGGTAGCTCTTTTCTTCGCGCAGCATGGTCCAGTCCAGCGGAAAGTAGTGCCATTCGTTCAGATGGATTTCGGTGTCATGAAAGCCGTTTTCATCCAGTACGGCGCGGACTTTTGCAGGGGTGGAGAGGATATCTGCGGGCTGTTTTGCATATCCGTGATAGGAGTAGAAATCCAGCGGGACATTATGTTCTGCACAGAACCGGATGAACTCTCTGGAATGGTCCCCGAACCAGCAGTGGGCCGGTCCGCCGAATTTGAGATGCGGAAAGCGTTTTTTCAGTTCCGTTGCAGTGACGGCATAGAACTCATTGAACTGCTCCAATGTTCCGTTCCACATGAGATGGAGACCGTCGCGGTCGGTGCATTCCGGCTCGTTCCAGATTTCCCACTAGCGGATGTCGAATCGGAAGCCGTCCGCCCAGCCCACCGTGTAGTGACGGATGATGTGCGAGACAATTTCGATCCACTTGCACGGTTCCGGCGGATCAAGAAAATATTTATGGATTCCGTGTTCGATGGAGGTTCCCAGACGATAATAAATGGCGGTTCCAAGCTCAATACAGTTTTTGAGATAATCGTCGGTCTGTTTGAAATAGTAGTTGCGGGGATCATCGGGATCAGCGTGGAAGTTGGCAAAGATCAGGGGAACGTCGACCAGGCGCGTTCCCGCGTTCTCCAGCGGTGCGTCGTGAAGACGCGTGATTGGCAGATGCAGTTCTCCGAACTCCTTCCGGATGTTCCAGCCCGCTTTTTCATTGACGATCACCGGGGCCAGATTTCCTCCGTTGACCTTTTTGATTCTCCCGATTCTTTCTCCGCTGAACACTTGAATGGTTGTTTTCATGATCGTTCCTTTTCTGTTTCAATGAGGTGTGACTGATATCTCATTCAACGCGTTTCTTAATTATACTCTTTTTTGCGAAAATGTCAATATTAAAATAGTGATTATAGTGATTAAATTGTTTTTTTTCTGTTTTTTCTGTTTGTAAAATGATGATTTCCGCCTATATTCCAGAAGAGACAAGGTGACAGGGAACGATGAAGCAGATAACAATAGATCCGTTGAAAAGCATCCGATCTCAGATTGCGGATCATTTCCGGGCCGAGATTCGGGCAGGGCGCCTGAAGCCGGGGGACCGTCTGCCTTCCGCACGGGAGCTCGCGCGTCTGTTCGGGACGGCGGAGGCGAATGCGCATCATGCTCTGACGGTTCTGGTGAAGGAGGGGATGCTTGCGCGCCGTCCGAAAGCCGGAACGGTTGTGACCGATGGCGTGAAAAAGCTGACCTGTGCGGCGATCTATCTGAACTGGTTTTATATTCAGCGCGGCGAAAACTTTACGCGCCTTTTGATTGAGATGCTGGAGGAGCGGTTCGCGGAGAGCGGAATCCGCTGTATCGTGATTTACGACACGCCGTCGCAGAACGGGCTGGATCGGTTGAAACGTCTTGCGGAGAGCCGTCAGATTCAGGGGGTTGTCGTGCGTTCTCTTCAGCCGGAGCAGCATCTGTTTTTCTCGCGTCTTCCGGTTCCGTTTTCCGCTGTGACTTCGATGCGGATTCAGAACCGTGTTTCCTTTCTTTCCGCAGAGACGATTCAGCGGATCATGGAACGGATTCGGAATGACGGTGTGGAACGGCTTGGGATTATCTCGTCGGCAAGTTTAGAGCTGCAGAAAAACGATTCTCCGGAAAACGTGATGCATTCGTTTTTCAGGAAGTCATTTCGGGAGCAGAAGCTTGATGTGCGGAAGGAGTGGATTTTTGACAGCTGTGTCTATGGAAATCCGAAGATTCTGGACAGTTCCATTTTTGCCTATACCGGTTTTGAACAAATCTGGTCGCTTTCCGAGCGTCCGGAGGCGCTTCTGGTGTTTTCCGACGATATGGTCAGCGGACTTGCGATGTCATTTTATCATCTGGGCGTAAGGGTTCCGGAAGACATTCGTCTGTACATTCACAAGACGCGGGAAAATGAGCTGGTTCTTCCTTTTCCGTGCACTTTGCTGGAGAATCGGATCAGCGAGCTGGCGGATCAGCTTGTCCGTCAGCTGATTGATCAGAGCGAAGGCCGGGCGCCAGTTCCAGCGAGTCTCGCCTGCGACTTCCGGGAATGGATTCCCTGAAATTCCTTTTGCTTTTCTTTTTTTGCATAAAAATTGATTATTTTCTGAAAAAGGGGATTGACAAATCAGGGATATTATGCTAAAATTATAACTGTACTAGAACACTGGTTGTTTAAGAGGCGCGAAATGGCAGAATTAAAATATGAGCAGATCAAAGAGTATCTGAAAGCGGAGGCTCTGAAGCCGGAAGCCATCTCATCAATGCCTTCGGTGCGGACGCTGATGCGGCGCTTCAACGTGGCTATGGCGACCGTGAATCAGGCCCTGGTGGAACTGGAACATGAAAAAGTGATTGTCCGTCGGCAGGGGAGGGGAATTGTGGCGGCAAGAGGGGGCGGCTGTCTGGAACAGCTTCCCGAGGAGAAGGAGAAGCCGCAGATTGTTCTGGTCTCTCCTGATTATCCGGCGGAGACGATCTGGCGTCTGACGTACATGACCGAGCAATATGCGGTGCAGAAGGGATTCGGCGTTCTGCAAAGCCGGATTTGCGAGGGCGCATGCTATGCGGCCTTCTGCGACTTGGCAAAACGGACCCGGAACTGTGCTGCTCTGCTGATTATTTCGCCTGCGGAACGATTTTCGTTTGAAACGCTGGAGACGTTCGGGCGCCTGAAACTGCCGGTGGTTCTGATCGACCATCTGTTTCTGTACGACGAACTGCCGGACAATGTCTACTGCATGCAGCATGATCCCGCCGTCGCGGGGGAACGGATGGCCACCTGTCTGCTGGAGCGCGGACATACCGAAATCGGTTATGTCCGCAACGAACCCCAGAGCGATTATGATGTGCAGAAGCAGAATGCGTTTGTCCGAACGCTGAAGAAGGCGGGTGTTTCGATGTCCTCCCGGATTTTTTCGGAAACGATCCGCTGCTGGGAGAACTCTCTGGAAGCCGCGCGGCGGATTGTCGGTCGGAATTTGGAGCGGATTCGGGAATCCGGGATTACCGCACTGGGATTTTCCTCGTCGCCTGGAGCGTTTGCCGCAATTCAGGTTCTGCGGAATGCCGGGTTTGAGGTGCCTGGGGACATCGGCGTGATCGGGGAGGGCGATTCCATGTGGTTTGCGTACGGCTCCCCGGCGCTGACGGTGCTTTCTCCCGACTATTCCGAGCTCTGTTGCCGGGCCGTGGAGATCGCCGCGGGACAGTTCCGGGAGGAACATTTTTTCTCCTGTTCGCAGAAGCTGATCGAACGGGACAGTATTTCAATTATCAACCATAAATCCGAAAAAGGAGAGGTAAAATGATGAAAGAAAAAAAAGAGAAATTGTTTACATTGATAGAGCTTTTAGTCGTGATTGCAATTATTGCAATTCTAGCAGGATTGTTACTGCCTGCACTGAATCGCGCACGGGAGAGTGCCAGGAGAACGCACTGCCTTAATAATAAAAAGCAGGCGATTCTGGCACAGCTTCAGTATGCGGACGACTACGGCGGATATTTGATCGGTTTTATGGGCGGTGACTCCGGCGGTGCATTATGGAGCAAGATTCTGGGACTGAGTCTGACGAAGACGAGTTCAAACACACTCAAGGGGCCTTATCTGAGCCGTGCGAGCATGCAGTGTCCATCCTCGAACAACCGGTATCCGGCCTCCAGTCCGTTGTTTGACTGGTGGAGAAGTACCTATGCAATGGAATATACTTCGCCGGGGAATCTTCCGGAGGAGTTGGGAGATTACGTTATCAGTGCCTGGGGACCGGAACGTTATCTGCTTGTGCTCGGCAGAATGAAGCGCCCGACGGAAACGCCCGTTTTTGCCGATGCCGTGAAGTTAAACGCTGATGCGTATTCTTATCCACGTTTCAAATCCAACGATGTGATCAGTGACGGTGGCGATTGTGCGATCAACATGATTCATTCCGGACGGACCGTGGTGGCATTTGCCGATGGACATGCCGCATCTCATTCGGGAGAGGAGCTGAACCGCTCAACCTACAACCTCCGCTGCTGGATCCGGGACGGAAAATTGATCAAGGTTTCGGAATAAGGAAGAGTAGGAACGCAATGAGCAGGGCAGTCGTTTTCTTCCGAATCTGGGGTGCGGTTCTTCTGATTGGATCTTCGGCACTTGTGACGGGCGCGGCGGAGACAAAGGATCGCTTCATCGCCGGAGTGTGCACCCATTTCAGCAAGGGAAATTATCTGAGTTTTTCCGAGGAGGCGCGTCTGATCCGCGAAGCCGGATTCAACTCCATCCGGGATGATGTCCTCTGGCAGGACTACGAATGGCAAAAAGGAAAGCTGCAGATTCCCTGGAAGAAACACAAATATATTGAGATGGAGTCGCGAATGGGATTTCGTCCGCTTGCGGTCCTGAACTGGGGGCATCCTCAATATGACAACTGGGGATGGCCGAAATCGCCGGACGCTGTTCAGGCGTTCGCGGAGTTCTGCGGCTTTTTTGCGAAGAACCGGAAGGATCCCGCGCCGCGTCTCTATCAGGTCTGGAACGAGTGGGATGCGCGCACGACCGAGGGCGACGCCCGAAGCTATGCGAAACTGCTGGAAGCATCCTCTCGGAAGATCCGGGAAAACGATCCGGAATCCATTGTTATTTCCAATTCGTTTTGCCAGGGGCCGCGTTCTCTGGAAAAGGCTCTGCAGAGCGGGATTTTGAAGCACTGTGATGGAATTGCCTATCATGTCTATCCTTCGGAGGCGGAAACACTTTTTCCGGAACGGCAGAGTCCGGAGGCTTACGTGGAACATATCCGGAACATTCTTCAACTGGTACGCCGGTATAACGGCGGGAAGGCGAAACCTCTCTATCTGACGGAGACCGGGTGGCCGAATTACGCAAATGCCAAGGGCAACCGTGAGGAGTGGACCGGGGACTGCATTGCGCGGACCTATCTGCTGATTCGGACTCTGCCCGAGGTCAAAGGTCTCTGGTGGTATCAGTTCCATGACGTCGGATACCGATCGGATTCCCGTGAGGCAAATTTCGGGATTCTGCGTGCGGATCTGACGCCGAAAGACGCATATTATTCTTTCCGATCCATTGCAGAGATTGTAAAAAAGGGAAAGTTCCTGGAGAAGCTGAATGTTCCGGATCCCGATCTGATTGCATTGAAATTCCGGATGCCGGATCGCCGGAATGTGCTGGCTCTCTGGTCGGCTTCGGAGAACTGTCGATTCCTTGTCACGTTGAAGCGCTCGGGGAAGAGTCCGGAGAAAGTGACCTTTTGCCTTGCCGGGTATGAGAGCCAGATCCGGTCCTGGGGAGCAAGGGAATGGTTTGAAAAAACGGGAAAAAAGTATTCTCCCGAGGTCCCGTTCAGACCCGATGAGTTTCTGCTTACAGCAGGAGGGAGACCCTGTATCGTTCTGGGAAATCTGGATGGCGTGAAAATTGCCCGCATTGACAGAATTCCCGCTCCGCCGATCGCCGTGAAAGGTTTTGCAGGAGTTCTCCCCTCCGGATTTGAATTTGTTTCTGCTGACCGGACAGAGCGATGGGTTCCATTCGGAACGGAATACCGTTCCTTGTCCGGGAAAAGTGCTCCGCACTCGCCGAAGGATCTGGACGCCTCTTTTTGCGTTCGCTGGGGAGAGAAGGGCGTGACCGTGAAGGTTCAGGTTCGTGATGACATCTTTGTTCCGGGAGAATCCCCGGATTCTCTCTGGCAGGGAGATAGTGTGCAGATTGCGTTTCAGAATCTGGGGGCGGATGCTCCCCGGAGAAGTTTTTCGGAATATTCACTGGCGCAGACATCGCGCGGACCGATTGTGTATCGGGAGAGTTCTCAGCACCGTCGGCAGGCGGTCGGCATTTGCCGCGATGTCGGACTGGAAGTGTGCCGGAACGGAAACACAACCACATACACAGCCTCATTTTCATGGTCCCATCTGGAGATGCCGCCGGGAATACCCGATACGCCGATCGGTTTTGCCATTGCCGTAAATGACAACGATGGCGACGGACGGAAAGGGGTTCTCTCCTGGGGGGATGCCATTGCCTCCGGCAAAAATCCTGATAAGCTGAAGTGGCTGATTTTGAAATAAAAGATGCGGGGCGGAACGTGGTAAAGTGTTCCGCCCCGTGATGTACAGGGAGATCGTCGGATTACTTTCCGGCAAAGAAGCGGATCAGACGGGCGGCGTGTGCGGCGCACTCGTCAATGATCGGATCGTAGAACTTGTCGATGGGGACGAATTTTCCGTCGAGATCGTTCAGTTCTTTCCGGGTGGCTTTCAGATAGGTGTCCATGAATTCGGTCGCGATGTTGATTTTCGCGATGCCCGCCTGAATGGTCTTGCGGACATCCTCCAGCGGGGTTCCGGAACCGCCGTGAAGAACCAGCGGGGTTTCCGGCAGACTGTCGGCGATCTCCCGGCAGCGTTCAATATCGAGCTTCGGCGTGGATTTGTAGTATCCGTGCGCTGTACCGATCGAGACTGCGAGAGCATCCACACCGGTCTGTTTTGCGAATTCATAGGCTTCCTTGACATCGGTCAGCGCGGTTTCATCGCCCTGCGCCACATGTCCGATTTCCCCTTCGACGGAGGCTCCGAAGGATTTTGCGTATTCCACACAGAAGTGGGTGATGCGCACATTTTCATCGAACGGGAGCCGGGAACCGTCGTACATGACCGAGGTATATCCCCAGGCGAGGGCATCTTTGACCTGTCCGACATTGTCCCCGTGGTCGAGATGCAGCGCCACCGGCTGATTCGAGCGGTGCGCCAGACGGATCAGCATTCCGGCAAGATCATACGCCTTGTTCGAATTGAAGAGGCGCATGTAGAGCTGAATGATGACAGGTGATTTTTCCGCCTCCGCCGCTTTGAGAACCGCGGCGGCGGTTTCATAATTTGCAATGTTGAATGCTCCCACGGCGCGCTTTTCTTTGCGCGCCTGGATGAGCATTTCCTTCATGTTGACGAGTGCCATGGACCGCCTCCTCTGTCAGATATTTTCCGCGGCGAGCTCTTCGAGTGTTTTCACGTTGAGCTTCGTGTATTTGGAAAGGAA